>NZ_BAAAKJ010000217.1:13316-17364 GCF_039527695.1 Kitasatospora putterlickiae | reverse complement strand
CGTCAGGCCGCCGCCCAGCCGGCCGCGCAGCCGCAGCCGGCCCCGGCGGCCGACTTCGCGCCGTTCTGGTTCGCCGTCCCGGCGCCGCGCCAGCTGGCTCCGAAGGACAACCCGGTCGGCGCTCCGATCGGCGAACTCGTCCCGGGCACCTGGTACCTGGCGGTCGAGCAGCGCGGCACCGCGCTGGTCGCCCAGCTGCAGGACGGCTCCCAGGGCCTGCTGGCCGACACCTCGGGCATCCAGCGCGGCTGACCCCGCGCGCTTCGAGCCCGCGGCTGACCGCCGCCCGCCTACGGCGAAGGGGCGGGACCGGATCTCCTAGAACCCAAGGAGATCCGGTCCCGCCCCTTCGCCGTACGGACGCACCACTCAGCAGCAGTCCTGAACCACCAGACCGGTCGGCAGTTCATCCCCGCCGAACACCGCCACCGTCGCCGGGTCGCCGCCGAGCGCCGCGACCGCGAGCAGCAGCGCCCCCGCCGTCCAGGTGGTGCGCTCCTCGGGCCAGATCGCGTCGTCCTCGAACACGTACCCGGTCCAGTACGAGCCGTCGATGTGCCGCAGGTGCTTCTGGATCCAGCGCAGGATGTCCACCGCGCGGTCGGACTCGCCGACGGCCCAGAGCGCCATCGCCAGCTCGGCGCTCTCCCCGCCGGTCACCCACGGCCGGTCGCTGACGCAGCGCACGCCGAGGCCGGGGACGACGAAGCGGTCCCAGTCCGCAGCGATCCGCTCCACCGCGGCCGGGCCGCGCAGCGCGGTGCCGAGCACCGGGTAGTACCAGTCCATCGAGTAACGGCCCTTGTCGAGGAACCGCTCGGGGTGGTGGGTGACGGCGTGCCGCAGCCGACCGGCCGCGAGCTCCCAGTCGGGCTGCGGCTCCTCCAGGTAGTCGGCGACGGCCAGCCCGCAGCGCAGCGCGTGCAGGACGCTGGACGAGCCGGTGAGCAGCGCCTCGTCGGTGGCCGCGCCGTGCTCGTCGACCCGCCAGGCGATCGGGCCGCCGGGCAGCCGCTGGGCGACGATGAAGTCCAGCGCGCGCCGCACGGTCGGCCAGATCCACTCCAGGAAGGCGTCGTCGCCGGTGGAGAGGTGGTGGTGCCAGACGCCGACGGCCACGTAGGCGCAGAAGTTGGTCTCCTTGGCCGCGTTGCAGACGGCGCCGTCGGCGTGGTCCGGCCGCCCGTAGGCGTAGGCGGCGTACCAGGAGCCGTCCGGGTTCTGGCGCGCGGCGAGCCAGCGGTAGGCGGCCTCGGCGGCGGCGTGCTCGCCGGCGGTGTCCAGCGCCATCGCCGCCTCGGTGTGGTCCCAGGGGTCGAGGTGGTGGCCGTGGAACCACGGGATGGCGCCGTCGGGCTGCTGCTCGGCGAGGATGCTGCGGACGGTGCCGGCGGCCTGGTCGGCGTCGAGCACCCCGTCGAGCAGCAGGACGTCCGGGACGGCGGCGGTCACTCCGCCCCGCCCGTCGCCCGGTCCGCCCGGTCGGCTCGGTCGGCTCGGTCGGCCGTCGCGTCGCCCCGGGCCCCGGCCCGGTGGGGCTTGGAGGCGTAGGCGACGAAGCTCTTGCCGATGACCGGGTTGAGCGCCCGCTCGGCGGCCTTGGTGAGGGTGCTGATGACGGGGGTGCCGACGATGTCCCAGACCAGCAGCTGGTGGTACGCCTTGACCGGCAGCGCCTTGTCGTTGTTCACGCCGACCGCGCACTTGATCCACCAGTACGGCGAGTGAAGCGCGTGCGCGTGGTGGGTGCCGTACGGCTCCAGGCCGGCGTCCTTGAGCCTGTCGAGCAGTTCGTCACCCCGGTAGATCCGGATGTGGCCGCCCTCGACCTCGTGGTACTCGTCGGAGAGCGCCCAGCAGATCTTCTCGGGCAGCCAGCGCGGCACGGTGACGGCGAGCAGTCCGCCGGGCTTGAGGACCCGGAACATCTCGTTGAGCACGCCCTTGTCGTCCGGGATGTGCTCCATCACCTCGGAGATGATGATCTTGTCGAAGTAGTCGTCCTCGAACGGCAGGGCCAGCGCGTTGCCCTCCATCGCGACCGCGGACGCGCCCTCCGGCGCCTCGCCCGCCTGCTCCATGGCGGCGAACCACTTCCTGACCTCGGCGATCTCCTCGGCGTTCTGGTCGAGGGCGATTACATTGGCCCCGCGCCGGTAGCACTCGAACGCGTGCCGCCCCCCGCCGCAGCCCAGGTCGAGCACCCGGTCGCCGGGGGCGAGCGGGAAGCGCGAGAAATCAACGGTCAGCACTGCGGACTCCCATTCCTTCGGTACCCAAGGTTCCTGACGCCGAGTCAGATGCATCGCGGGGCGCACGGCGCGCGGGGGCGGACGGGACAGCGCGCACCACCGGGAACCGGGTGCGGCCGGTCGCCCCCCCCCCCGACCGGACGCCGGGCCGCCGTCAGGCCACGTAGCGCCAGCCGGGACCGGAGCGCGCCCGGCTCCCGGCCCCGGTGGCGATCGCGGCCCGGTAGCCCTCGACGGTCAGCTCGGCGGCGCGCTCCCAGGTGAACCGGGCGAGCACCCGGGCCCGGCCCGCCGCGCCGAGCGACGCGCGCAGCCGCGGGTCGTCCAGCAGCCGGCCGAGCGCCGACGCGAGCGCGTCCGGGTCGCCCGGGGGCACCGCCAGACAGCTCTCCCCGTCCGGACCGGCGACCTCGGGGATCGCCCCGCCGGTGGTCGCGACCAGCGGGGTGCCGGTGGCCATCGCCTCGGCGGCCGGGAGCGAGAAGCCCTCGTACAGCGACGGCACGCAGGCCACCTCGGCCGAGCGGTAGAGGTCGACCAGCTGCTCGTCGGTCAGACCGTGCCGGAACTCGATGTGCCCCTCAAGACCGAAGGCGCGCACCGCGCGGGCGATCGGCCCGTCCTCCTTCTGCGGCTTGCCGACCACGACCAGGTGCGCGTCGCGTTCGGTGCGGACCTTGGCCAGCGCGGCGACCAGGTGCACCAGGCCCTTCAGCGGAACGTCCGCGCTGGAGGTGGTGACGATCCGCCCGGGCACCCGCGCCACCGTGTCCGACGGCGACCAGAGCCGGGTGTCGGCGCCGACCGGCACCACCGAGACGGCGTGCGGCGCGGCGCCCAGGTGCTCGGCGATCTCGCGCTTGGAGGTGCCGGAGACGGTGATGATGTGGTCCAGCCGGGCGGCGACCCGGCGCTGCATCCGGGTGAAGGCGTACCAGCGGCGCAGCGACAGCCGCTTCAGCCGTCCGGCGGCCGCGTCCAGCTCGACCTGGCGGTCCACGGTGATCGGGTGGTGGATCGTGGTGACCAGCGGGAAGCCGTACCGGTCCAGGCCGAGCAGGCCGTAGCCGAGCGTCTGGTTGTCGTGCACGACGTCATAGCGGCCGCGGTGGCGGGCCAGGTACTGGCGGGCGCGCAGCGAGAAGGTCAGCGGCTCGGGGAAGCCGCCGGTGCGCATGGTCAGGTACTCCAGGACGTCCACCGGCCCCCGGTACTCCTCGCGCGCCGGGGTGCGGAAGGGGTCGTCGGCCCGGTAGAGGTCCAGGCTGGGCAGTTCGACGAGCCGGACCGAGCCCGGGCCCTCGACCGCGTCCAGGACGGGGTACGGCTGCGCGCCGATCACGTCCACGTGGTGGCCGAGGCGGGCCAGCTCACGGGAGAGATGCCGTACGTACACGCCCTGGCCGCCGCAGAACGGGTCGCCCCGGTACGAGAGCAGGGCAATCCGCAGCGGCTGCGCGGTCATCGTCGGCCCTCATCTCTGCTGCTGTCTGTGCTGCCGGTCGGTAAAGTAGATCAGGTTTCAGTGGGTGCGGAGTCCACCGGTGACCATGTGAACAATGAGAGACCTCGAAGATACCGGCCCGTAGCTTCCGCTCCGGATCCAGGGCTGGTGATTCGCGCCACGCCCGGGAGCGTCCTTGCCGTCACCAACGTCACCGCCATCACCGACGTCACCGTCATCACCAACGCCACCTCCGTCACCGTCGTCACCGCCACCACCCGCGCCCCTGCCGCCCCCTCCGGGGCACGCCCCGGCGCAGGAGCCGCCGCTGACCGCCCGGCAGGCGGAGCGG
>NZ_BAAAKJ010000217.1:4245-13297 GCF_039527695.1 Kitasatospora putterlickiae | reverse complement strand
CGGCGGATCCTGCGGACCGCGACCGCGCTGGCGGCGCGCGGCGGGTACGACGCCGTCCAGATGCGGGAGGTCGCGGAGGGCGCGCAGGTGGCGCTGGGCACGCTCTACCGGTACTTCCCGTCCAAGGTGCACCTGCTGGTGGCGGTCATGCTGGAACAGCTGCACGGCCTCCAGGAACAGGTCCGACGGCATCCACCGGCCGAGGCCGAGCCGGCGCCGCGGGTCGCCGAGGCGCTCACCCGGGCGTTCCACGCGCTGCAGCGCGAGCCGCTGCTGGCCGAGGCGATGGTCCGCGCGCTGTCCTTCGCCGACCGCTCGGTGGGCGCCGAGGTGGACCAGGTCTCCGCCGCCACCGGACAGCTCATCCTGGACGCCATCGGGCAGTGCGGACCGCCCACCGAGGCGCAGCGCGCCGCCGTCCGGGTGATCGAGCACACCTGGCACGCGGCGCTGGTCGCCTGGCTCTCCGGCCGGGCCTCGATCGCCGAGGTGCGGGCCGACCTGCACACGGCGGCCCGGCTGCTCACCCTGCCCTGAGGCGCACGCCGGCCGGGCCCCGGCCCGGGGGGACGGCCGTGCCCCGACCGTGGCCGAACTGGAACCTGTTCTCCCCCGGACCGCACCGGGCCGCCCGGCCCGGCGGCTAGAGTCGACGCGCAGAACAACTCCATCCGCTCCTCCTCCGGGGAAAGCCGGTGCGAATCCGGCGCTGACCCCGCAGCCGTGAGCCCGGCGCCCGTCCGCCGGGCGAGTCGGAGTGCCCGGGGCAGGGCGAGCGGCCCCGCACCCGGCGGACCTCCGCCGGGCACCGTCGAGGACTACGGAACGGCCCGCCGGGCCGGCACCGCTCACCGAAAGGCACACCCCCGATCATGCTGACCGCCGCCCGCCTGGGCGCCGCCGCCCTGACCGCCGCGCTGCTCACCGGCACCGCCGCCGCCCCGGCGCTCGCCGACACCCCTGGCACCGGCACGGCCCCCGCCGCCCCGGCCCCGGACGGCCTGTACGGCAAGGGCGACCCGAGCTACGACGGCGTCTGGCGGCAGTCGCTCGCGCTGACCGCGCTGACCGCCGCCAAGGTGACCCCGGCCGACTCCGCCGTCGGCTGGCTCACCGGCCAGCAGTGCGCGGACGGCGGCTGGCCCTCGTACCGGGCCGACGCCGCGCCCGCCTGCGACGCCGCGGCGGAGGACAGCAACGCGACCGCCGTCGCGATCCAGGCGCTCGTCGCCCTCGGCGACCACCAGGACGCCGTGGACAAGGGCGTCCAGTGGCTCAAGGCCAACCAGAACGCGGACGGCAGCTGGGCCTACAACCCCGGCAACCCGGGCGACGCCAACTCCACCGGCCTCGCGATCAACGCCCTGCTCGCCGCCAGGACCGACCCGGCCACCGTCGCCAAGGCCGGCAAGAGCGCCTTCGACGGGCTCGCCCTCTTCCAGCTCGGCTGCGCCGCCCCCGCCGAGCAGCGCGGCGGCTTCGTCTACCAGACCTCCCCCGACGGCACCCCCGCCGAGGCCAACGGTCTGGCCAGCGGCCAGGCCTCGCTCGCCGCGGCCGGAGGCCGGCTGCCGGTCACCAACACCAACCGCACGGACGCCGCCCCCAAGGCCCTGGCCTGCCCGGACGGCGCCGCCGCCGCTGCCGTGCCGCGCGCCGACTCCGGCGAGGCGGCGGGCGCGTACCTCACCGCGCGGTTCGCGGCGAACGGGCAGCACCTCACGCTGACCCTGCCCGGCGCCGCGCCCAGCCCCGACTACGCGGCCACCGCGTGGGCCGCGCTCGGCCTGGTTCAGGGCGGCCACCCGCAGCAGGCCGCGGGCGCCGTCGACTGGCTGGCCAAGGAGGGCGGCACCTGGACCAAGGGCGGCACCGACGCCGCCGCGACCGCCACGCTGGTGCTGGTCGCCCAGGCCGCGCAGCGCGACCCGGCCGCCTTCGGCGGGACCGACCTGATCAAGCAGCTGACCGCGCTCGGCCCCGCGCCCAAGGCCACCGGCGCCGCGTCCGCCCCGGCGAGCGCCTCCGCGCCCGCGAAGAAGGACGAGGGCGGCAGCCTCAGCAAGTACTGGCCGCTCGGCATCGGCCTGCTGATCGGCATCGGCGGCGGCCTCATGCTGAGCCTGCAGCGCAAGCGCGGCGCGAAGCTGTGACTGTCCCCGGCCGGGGCCCGCGGCCGGCCCGGCCGGACCAACCGGCCGACGCCGACGCCGATACCGCCACGACCGCCACGACCGCCACGACCGCGGCGTCGGAGACCCGGCGGCGGGTGCTGCGGGCGGCCCTGCGGTTCACGGCCGGGATGATCACCGGGGTGCTGATCCTGCTGGTGCTCGGCGCCGCGCCGGCGCAGGCCGCCGGGTACCGGTACTGGTCGTTCTGGCGCTGGTCCGACGGCGGCTGGGCGTACCAGCAGCAGGGGCCGGCCGTGCACGTCCCGGCGGACGGGACGGTGGAGGGCTGGCGGTTCGCCGTCAGCCCGGACGGCGGGCGGGACGCCGCCCGGCCCGGCGCGGCCGGGGACTTCGCCGCCGTCTGTGCCGGTACGCCGGCCGAGGACGGGCGCAAGCGGGTGGCCGTGGTGCTGGACTTCGGCGGCACCGCCGACGCGCCCGGCGGCGAGAGCCCGCCTGCCCCGCGCACCGCGTGCGTCGTGGTCGCGCCCCGGGCCAGTTCGGCGGAGGTCCTGGCCACCGTCGCGCCGCCGCTGCGGTACGACACCAACGGCCTGCTCTGCGCCATCGCCGGCTACCCGCGCGGCGGCTGCGCCGACCAGCTCGGCGCGGCTGGTGCAGCCGGTGCGGCCGGCACGGGCAGCACAGCCGGTGCGGCCGGCGCGGGCAGCACGGCCGGCGCGGCTGACGCGCCGACCGACGGCGAGCGCCCCTCGGACGCCGCGAGCGCCGCCCGGACCTCCACCAGTGGGCCCGTGCTCGGGGTGGGCGCCGGCCTCGCGCTCGTCGCCGCACTTGGCGCGGGCGCCGCCTGGCAGGTGCGCCGCCGCCGATGAGGATCACCCAGCCCGGTCCCGTCCCGCGTTTTCGGGGCCCGAATATGACGACCGGTCTACAGATTCCCTGCTCTGTAGACCGGTCTACAGATTTTTCCTATGCCGACCGGTCTACATAAACCCCACCCCCAGCGCAGGAAGTCGGCCGATCCGACTTCCCACTCCACGCCGCACGACTCGGCACCCGACCCCACCCCACCCTGGACCCGACCGTTGGACCCCACCGTGCCCCCACCCCGCGCCGCCCGCCGCCGGCCCGCCGCCGGACCCCGCCACCTCCACCCCGGAGCGTGGTGGCTGTGGGCGCTCGGCCTGGGCGCGGCCGCCACCCGCACCACCAACCCCCTGGTCCTGCTCCTGCTCGCCGCCGTCGCCGGCTACGTCGTCGCCGCCCGGCGCGGCGACGCGCCCTGGTCACGCTCCTACGGCGCCTTCCTCCGCCTCGGCCTCCTCGTCCTCGGCATCCGCCTCGTCTTCGCCGTCCTCCTCGGCTCGCCGATCGCCGGCACCCACGTCCTGTTCACCCTCCCCGAAGTCCCGCTCCCCACCTGGGCGCAGGGCGTACGGATCGGCGGCCGGGTCACCGCCGAGGGCCTGCTCGCCGCGCTCTACGACGGACTGCGGCTGGCCACCCTGCTGGTCTGCGTCGGCGCGGCGAACGCCCTCGCCAGCCCGACCCGGCTGCTGCGCACGCTCCCCGGCGCGCTCTACGAGGCGGGCGTGGCCGTCGTGGTCGCGATGACCTTCGCGCCGAACCTGGTCGCCGACGTGCGCCGGCTGCGCGCCGCCCGCCGGCTGCGCGGACGCGCCGACCGAGGCATCGCCGCCGTGCTCAGCGTCGGACTTCCCGTCCTGGAGGGCGCGTTGGAGCGCTCGGTGGCGCTCGCGGCCGCGATGGACACCCGCGGCTTCGGGCGCACCGCCGCGGTGCCGCGACGGCTCGCCGTGCTCACCACCGTCCTCACCCTGACCGGTCTGCTCGGAGTCTGCCTCGCCGCCTACGGGCTGCTGACGGCGGGCGGCGGCGGGTGGGCGGTGCCGGTGCTGGTGATCGGCCTGGCCGCCGCCTTCGCCGGGCTGCTGCTCGGCGGACGGCGCTCGGTCCGCACCCGCTACCGCCCCGATCCGTGGGCGCTGCCCGAGTGGCTCACCGCAGGATCCGGGATCGCGGTCGCGGTGTCGACGGCCTGGCTCGCCTCGCTCGACCCGCTCGCCTTCGCCCCCACCGTCGTCCCGCCGACCGCGCCCGTCCTGCCGGTCGCCGCCGCGGCGGCCGTCCTGCTCGGCCTGGTCCCCGCGTTCGCGGCCCCGCCCCCACCGGCCACCACGGACACCACCGTCACCCCGCACGCCACAGACACCCCGGCCACCCCGGCAGCCCCGGCCACCGCCGCCCCACCCGCGCCCACCGACCCGACCGAGCCCCGGAGGACCTCGTGATCACCTTCGAACAGGTCGGCGTCCAGTACGCCGACGCCACGGCCCCCACCCTCAACGGCGTCGACCTGACCATCCCCGAGGGCGAACTCTGCCTGCTCGTCGGCCCGTCGGGCTCCGGCAAGTCCACCCTGCTGGGCACGGTCAGCGGCCTCGTCCCGCACTTCACCGGCGGCGTGCTGCACGGCCGGGTCACCGTCGGCGGTCGCGACACTCGCGAGCACCGCCCGCGCGACCTCGCCGACCTGGTCGGCACGGTGGGCCAGGACCCGCGCGCGCACTTCGTCACCGACGCCGTCGAGGACGAACTCGCCTACGGCATGGAGTCCTTGGGTTTGCCGCCGGACGTGATGCGACGCCGGGTCGAGGAGACCCTCGACCTGCTCGGCCTGGCCGATCTGCGCAGGCGCGCGCTCACCTCGCTCTCCGGCGGCCAGCAGCAACGGGTGGCGATCGGCTCGGTGCTCACCGTCCACCCCCGCGTGCTGGTGCTGGACGAGCCCACCTCCGCGCTGGACCCGGGCGCCGCCGAGGAGGTGCTGGCCGTGCTCCAGCGGCTGGTCCACGACCTCGGCACCACCGTGCTGATGGCGGAGCACCGGCTGGAGCGCGTGGTCCAGTACGCCGACCAGGTCCTGCTGCTGACCCCCGGCGCCCCGCCCGTGCTCGGCGAGCCGGCCGAGGTGATGGCGCACTCGCCGGTGCACCCGCCGGTGGTCGGGCTCGGCCGACTGGCCGGCTGGCGCCCGCTGCCGCTCACCGTCCGCGACGCCCGCCGCCGGGCCGCCGGGCTCCGCGCCCGCCTCGACGGCGCCCGCCTGAACGGCCCCCGCCCGCCCGCGCCATCCGCCGCCTCACCCGCCACCCCGCTCGCCACCGCCTCCCGCCTGGTCGTGCGCCGAGGCCCGGTCCCCGCCCTGCGCGGGGTCGACCTCACCCTCCACCCGGGCGAGGTCACCGCCCTGATGGGCCGCAACGGGGCCGGCAAGTCCACCCTGCTCGGCGCCCTGGTCGGCCTGCACCCACCCGCCTCCGGGTCCGTCACCGTCGGCGGCCGCACCCCGCACCGCACCCGGCCCGCCGAGCTGATCCGCCAGGTCGGCCTGGTCCCGCAGGACCCGCGCGACCTGCTGTACGGGGAGAGCGTCACCGCCGAGTGCGCGTCCGCCGACCGCGACGCCGGCGCCGAGCCGGGCACCTGCCGCGCCCTGGTGGAACGGCTGCTGCCCGGCCTCGACGACACCGCCCACCCGCGCGACCTCTCCGAGGGCCAGCGCCTCACCCTCGCCCTGGCGGTGGTGCTCACCGCCCGCCCGCCGCTGATCCTGCTCGACGAACCCACCCGGGGCCTCGACTACGCGGCCAAGGCCCGGCTGGTGGAGATCCTGCGCGACCTCGCCGCCGAGGGCCACGCCGTGCTGCTCGCCACCCACGACGTCGAGCTGGCGGCCGAACTCTCGCACCGCACGGCCGTGCTGGCCGACGGCGAGATCGTCGCGGACGGGCCGACGCCCGACGTGGTGCTCGGCTCCCCGGCGTTCGCCCCGCAGGTCGCCAAGATCCTGGCGCCGGGCCGCTGGCTCACCGTCCACCAGGTCGCCGAGGCGCTCGCGGAGGCCGCCGAGTGACCGGCCCGCTCGCCCGTCCCGTCCCGCTCGGCCGCCGCTCGATCGCCGCGCTGGCGCTGACCTCCCTGGTCGGCGTGGCCGGTTTCGGCTGGCCGCTGCTCGCCGCGACGGACTCCGCCCTGGTCGGCCACTCCGCCGACGCCCCCTGGCTGTTCGCCCTGCTGCTCCCGCTCCTGCTCGCCGTCGTCGTCGCCCAGATCTCCGAGGGCCGCACGGCGGGCGGCGGCGCGCCCGGCCTGGACGCCAAGTCGGTGGCCCTGCTCGGCGTGCTGGCCGCCGCCGGCGCCGCCCTGCGCCCGCTCGGCGCGGGCACCGCCGGGCTGGAGCCGATGTTCTTCCTGATGGTGCTGGCCGGCCGGGTGCTCGGTCCCGGCTTCGGCCTCGTGCTCGGCGCGCTGTCGATGTTCGCCTCCGCGCTGCTGACCGGCGGCGTCGGGCCGTGGCTGCCGTTCCAGATGCTCGCCATGGGCTGGGTGAGCCTCGGAGCGGGCCTGCTCCCCGGCCCCGCCCGCCTGCGCGGCCGCCGCGAACTCCTGCTGCTGGCGGGGTACGGGGCCACGGCCTCCCTCCTCTACGGCGTGATCATGAACCTCCAGGGCTGGCCCTACATCGCGGGCCTCGCGAGTTCGATCTCCTTCGTCCCGGGCGACCCGCTCTCCGACAACCTGGTCCGCTTCGCCGCCTACTGCCTCACCACCTCCCTCGGCTGGGACCTCCCGCGCGCCGCGCTCACCGTCGTGCTCTGCCTCACCCTCGGCACCCCCGTCCTGCGCGCCCTGCGCCGGGCCACCCGCCGCGCCGCCTTCGCCGCCCCGGTCGCCTTCCACCCGCCGGCTCGCCCACCCGGCAGCGCCCCGCCATCCGAAGGGGTGAACCACACCACTCGGCCGTGACAGGCTCCCACCGGGCGGTCCGGCCGTCCACGAGGATGCTCGACCGCAGCCCCAAGGAAGTGGAGTCGAGCCCCCCATGCACCCCCTCAAGCGACGCCTCGCCCGCACGGCCACCGTCGCCACCACGGCGCTGGCCCTCGCCGGCGCCCTCGCCCAACCCGCCGCCGCCGTCACCTTCATCGGCCGCGACGTGCCGACCACCGTCACGATCGCCCCGGGCGAGAGCGCCGCCGTCCCGTGGACGTACCAGAACACCGGCGGCGCGGGCAGCCTCCCCGCCTCCGGCATGACCGCCGTCTTCACCGCCCCGGGCAACACCGTCTTCGCGCCGCAGACCACCGTGCCCACCCAGTACAGCGGCGACGGCTCGGCCTGGGGCGCCAACAACGTCGGCCTGCGCAACTGCGCCCTCAGCAACGGGAACCGCACCCTCACCTGCGAGGGCTACGGCCGCAACGGGGGCAACAGCGGCTGGCCCGCCAAGGGCTACTTCCGCTTCTCCCCGCAGGTCACCGTGGACGCCGGAGCCCCCGCCGACACCGTCCTTCCGCGCGGCAACGGGAGCTTCCGGTACACCAACCCGGGCAGCGCCACCGAGTACACGATCACCGACGGCACCCTGACCGTCGCCACCCCGCCCCGCCCGCCGTCCGGCATGTGCCTGGACGTCGGCAACACTCGCGTCAACGCCGACAACGTCCGCATCTGGCAGTGCCTGGACCACACCAACCAGCGCTTCGTCATCGACGACGGCCGGATCAAGGTCGCCGACACCGTCGGCACCGGCGGCACCGGCGGAACCGGCGGCCCCGAGATGTGCCTCGACGCCGACAACACCGGCACCAACGGCGACAACGTCCGCATCTGGGCCTGCGAGTACACCCAGGCCGCCGAGGCCAACCAGTCCTGGCTGCTGCGCCGGGGCTCGGTCGTCCTGGAGTCCACGGTCGGCTCCGCCCAGGAGATGTGCCTGGACGTCGGCGGCACCCGCGACAACGGCGACAACGTCTTCCTCTACACCTGCGGCGCCGCCAACCCCAACCAGAAGTTCCTGGTCGAGAACGGCTACTTCAAGGTCCGCGACACCGTCTGACCTCCTGGGCGGCAGCCGCCGCACAACTCCCCCGCCCCGCCGACGGGACGGCCACACAGGCCGTCCCGCCCGGGGCACTCGTGCCGCCTCGGGCTCGGCACCGCCACCGCCTCCGCGCCCCTGCCCCTACGCCACGGACCGGGCGGCATCTTCGCCAACCGCCCGCCGAGCACCGCCGCGACGCTGTGGGTCACCTTCCCCGGCAACGGCGCGGCCAGGATGCCCAGCAACGCGTCCGCCGACCACCCGCCCGCCAACAGCCCCTCCATCCGCGCCGCCTGGTCCACCAGGGGCTTGCCCGCCAACGCCAACTCCGGATCGCGCTGCCCGAGTTCGATCAGCAGGCCCATCCCCTCCGTCATGCGGGGCACCGCCGCCACCGGAAGGATGGAAGGTTCCTTGCATCCCACCGTCCTTACCCTCAAGGAGGGGCTTCCCGCCTTCCCGAGGCCGGGCGCCCCGGCGGCCGGAGACACGGGAAGCGGCGGCAACGCGTGAACCGCCTTGTCCGCAACGGGCACTTCATGCACGGAGACCGCCGTCCTGACCCGTCCGCTCACGGGGTCACGCACGGTCCGCCGCACGTAGTGTCCGGCCGCCTCCAGCTCCCGCAGCGCGCGGGCGACCGTCGTCCGCCCCTCAACACTCTTCGCCGCCAGGGTCCGTACGTCCTCGCGAGCCCCGTCCGGCAGGCTGAGCAAATAGCTCAAAAGCCCTCGGGCAGCCCACGACAGCGCGTGCTTGCGCACGACATGCCGGTTGTCCAGGATCGTGTACCCGGGCGCGTGCTTGGGGATACGATGAATCCGCATCGTGGAGCTCTCTTCTCCTGGTGCCAATCCCCGGGGTGTTGGCGCACCGCCGGGGCTTTCCATGTCGGCATCACGGTAAGCACGGCCACCGACCCTCCGACCCCGAATCAGCCGATCTTCCCTCCAGATCACCCGATTTGGGGGGCGCGCGGGAGCACACCCCAGCGCACACACAGCGG
>NZ_BAAAKJ010000217.1:0-4240 GCF_039527695.1 Kitasatospora putterlickiae | reverse complement strand
CTGCGTGGAACGGGACCGGCGTCAGGCCTTCGGGCCGGTGGACTGGACGACGTCGAAGGACCAGAGGGTGGAGCCGGTGGCGGCGGGGCGCTTCGGGGCCTCGCCCTCCGGGGAGGCCGGGCGGTGGGCGGCCTGCATCGGGCCGGCGAGCCAGGCCTGGAAGGACTCCTCGTCGCGCCAGCGGGTGTAGACGAGGTACTGGTCGGTGCCCTCGACGGGGCGGAGCAGCTCGAAGTACTCGAAGCCGTCGGAACCCTCCACCGCGCCGGCGCGGGCGGCGAAGCGCTTCTCCAGTTCCTCCCGCTGCTCAGCGGGGACGGTCAGGACATTGATCTTGACGACGGACACGCCGTACCTCCTCGGGGTTGTTCTGAGAAGGCAGTCTGCTACACCTCACACGATCCACGGCGGGGCCACCCGGTCTCCGGTGTCCAGGTTCACGGCGCGGGACGGGGCCGGGGAGGCGACGACGGCGGTGAAGCCCCCGTCGGTGCGCAGTCGGCGCGGGGCGGCGGCGGGCAGGACGAGGGTGTCGCCGGGCCCGAGGTGGAGTTCCTCGCCGGCCAGTTCGACGGCGGCGGAGCCGGTGAGGAAGGTCCACACCTGCTCGGTGTCCATGGCGTGCCGGGGGCCGGTGCGGGCCGGGGGCATCTCGACGCGCCACACCGCGAGGCCGGTGCCGCCCTGGGTGGGCGAGGCACAGGTGGTCATGACGGCGCTGGGGGTTTCGGTGCGACGGGCGTCGGTGAGGCGGATGACGGACAAGGCCTGGTTTCTCCTCTAGAATGGACAACCTGATTGTCTATATGGTCAATGAGGTTGTCTATCGTGTCAAGTGAGCAGGCCAGGCCGGGTTTTGAGCTGCCGCTTCGGCTGCTGTTCGTGTTCCGGGTGATCATCGACGAGTTGCACGAGCGGCTCGCCCGCGAGGGGCACCCGGACATGCGGCCGATGCACGGGTTCGTCTTCCAGGCGGTCGGGCCGGACGGCATCACCGCCGTCGAGCTGGGCCGGCGGCTCGGGGTGTCCAAGCAGGCGGCCGGCAAGACCGTCGAGCAGCTCGAACGGCTCGGGTACGTCGAGCGCGGCGGCGATCCGGCGGACGCCCGGCGGAAGGTGGTCCGGCTGACGGCGCACGGCGTCGACGGCCTGGCCCGCTCGGCCCGGATCTTCGACGAGCTCCGGGGGGAATGGGCGGAGCGGCTCGGCGGCGAGGAGCGGTTGCGCGGACTGGAGGACGCGCTGCGGACGCTCGCGCCCGGGAACCCGTTCCAGCTGGACACCCCCCGGTGGCTCGGGAGCACCTGACCGTCAGAAGGAGCGGCCCTCGCCGTGGTACGGGGGCTCGGGGCCGACCGGGTCCGGCCGGTCGCGGGCGTCCGCGCAGAGGGAGGACGCCAGCCGGGTGAGCAGTTCGGCGAGGTCGTCGAACTGCTTCTCGTCCCAGTCGCCGAGGAGTTCGGCCAGTTGCTCGCGCCGGGCGGCGACCAGCTGGAGCGCCGCCGCCTCCCCCGGCTCGGTGAGCCGCAGCGGCAGCCCGGCGCTGCGCGCGGCCAGGCCCCGGCCCTCGACCTCGCGCGCCGCCTCCTCCACCACCGCGAACGGGACGACCCGGCGCTCCGCCAGGTCGGCGGGCTCCACCGAGCCGTGATGGTGCATCTGGAGCAGCAGCCAGCTGGAGGCGGGCTTGAGGTCGAGCCCGGCGGTGGCGGTGATCCGCTTGAAGAGGTCGCGCCGGGCCTCCCGGGTGTTCAGCACGGACAGGGCCCGGCCGATCTCGTCCAGCGAGGAGCGCTCCACCGGGTTGAGGCCGATCGACTCGCCGAGGTCGGGGGCGGTCACGGTGCTGCGCAGCTTCTGCTCCCGCAGGAACAGCGACAGGACGAAGGCGACGGCGGCCACCGGCACCGCGTACAGGAAGACCCGGGTGATCGACTCGGCGTAGGCGTGGTGGATCCCGTCCTGGACGGCGGCGGGCAGCACCTCGATGACGCGCGGGTCGGAGGTGATCAACCCGGGGTCGAAGCCGGGCGGCAGCGGGACGCCGGCCAGCGCCTCCCCCAGCCGGCGGTCGAGGCCGGAGGCGAAGACCGTGCCGAAGACGGAGACGCCGACGGAGGCGCCGATGGAGCGGAAGAAGGTGGCGCCGGCGGTGGCGACGCCGAGGTCCTGGTAGCCGACCGAGTTCTGCACGATCAGCACCAGCACCTGCATCACCAGGCCCAGGCCCAGGCCGAAGACCAGGAAGTAGCAGCTCATCACGAAGGTGCTGGTGTGCTCGTCGAGCAGCGAGAGCAGCAGCAGACCGATGGCGGTGATGGCCGAGCCGGCGATCGGGAAGGTCCGGTAGTGACCGGTGCGGGAGACGATCTGACCGGAACCGATCGAAGTGACCAGCATGCCGATCACCATCGGCAGCATATGGACACCGGACACCGTCGGCGAGACACCCATGACGACCTGGAGGAAGGTCGGCAGGTAGGTGAGCGCGCCGAACATCGCGAAGCCGACCACGAAGGAGATGACGGCCACCAGGCTGAACGTCCGGGAGCGGAACAGCCGCAGCGGCAGGACGGGTTCGGCGGCGGTCCGCTCCACCAGCACGAAGGCCAGCAGCAGGAGCAGTCCGAGCACGCCCAGGCCGATGATCTGCCAGGAGTCCCACGCCCAGGTCGTCCCGCCGAGCGAGGTCACCAGCACCACGCAGGTGGCGACGGCGGCGATCAGCGTGGTGCCGAGGTAGTCGATCCGGTGCCGGCGACGGGTCTGCGCCCCGGGCAGCACGGCCGCGACCACCGCGAGGGCGACCACGCCGATCGGCAGGTTGATGTAGAACACCCAGCGCCAGCTGAGGTTGTCGACGAACAGCCCGCCGAGCAGCGGCCCGAGCACGCTGGTGACGCCGAAGACGGCGCCGAAGACGCCCTGGTACCTGCCGCGGTCCCGGGGCGGCACGAGGTCGCCGACGATGGCCTGGGAAAGCACCATCAGCCCGCCGCCGCCCAGGCCCTGGAGGGCGCGGAAGGCGATCAGCTCGCCCATGTTCTGGGCGATGCCGCACAGCACCGAGCCCAGCAGGAAGATCACGATGGAGGCCTGGAAGAACACCTTCCGGCCGTACATGTCGCCGAGCTTTCCCCAGAGCGGGGTGGCCGCGGTGGAGGCGAGCAGGTAGGCGGTGACCACCCAGGAGAGGTGTTCCAGGCCGCCGAGGTCGCTGACGATGGTGGGCAGGGCGGTGGAGACGATGGTCTGGTCGAGCGCCGCGAGCAGCATCGCCAGCAGCAGGGCACCGATCGACACCCACAGACCGCCCCCGGCGGGCTGGGGCGGGCCCGGTTCGCCCGCCGGGACCCGGCCGGACGCGGCGATCGGATCCGTCATGGCGCCTCCGTGTCCGTAGCGGCTCGGTGTTGATCACTCCCGGCTCACCATGGTGTCAGAAATGCACCATTTCGCGCGTTTTCAGTTGAGCCGAACGTAAGACCGTCCGATATCAGGACGCTCGCGCCACCCCATCGACCGTTCACCGGTCCCCGAGACGCCCCAGCCGGCCCCGGGCCCCCACAGCGGGCCGGGCGCCCCTGTCCCCTCTCAGGGACGTCCTGCATAATCAGGCCCGTCGCCGCCTGAACACGAGTCCGACCGCCGCCAGCGTCCGACACCGCCACCGGCACCGAGACCGGGACCGCTACCGACCGAGCAACCGAGGAGGGCCGGCCGATGCCGGACCAGCACTGCCCGACGTGCGGCACCGCACGCTCCGCCGGGTGCGGCTGCCTCGTCCCGGACGGGAGCCTCGACGAGACCGCCGTCCTCCCGCACCTGGAGGGCCCGCCGCTGGTCCGCCCGTACGTGCCGCAGGCCGTCGGCCAGGTCGTGGACGACGGCCCGCCGGCCGACCCGTTCGGCACGACCGTGCTGCCGCCGGTCGGAGCGCCGCCCACGCCGCACGCGCCGCCCGTCGCTCCCCCGCTGGGCCCGGACGCCGACGCCTACGCGACGACCGTGCTGCCGCCCGTCGCCTCCGCCCCGCAGTTCCCGCCACAGCCACAGCCACAGCCACAGCAGCATTCACAGCCGCAGCAGCAGCCGCTCGCCCCCGCCGAGGACCCTGCCGCCGGCCCGGCCGAGGACGAACTCGGCGTGTTCCCGTTCGCCCACGCCGCGCCCGGGGCCGCCGCGCCGACCGCCCGGCGGGCCGCCCGGCGCGCGGCGGAGCAGCAGGAGGCCCGCGGCC
>NZ_BAAAKJ010000216.1:38541-48247 GCF_039527695.1 Kitasatospora putterlickiae | reverse complement strand
GTCGTCGTCGCCGGCCCCGTCGCCGAGGACCGCGCCCGGTTGGCAGCCGCCGGACCCGGGCCGTCGCGCGATCAGTCCGGCACCCGCCCCGGCGGCGCTGCCCGGCCCCGCCCGTGGCGAGCCGGCTCCGCTGGCCCGCCGCGCGCCCGTCCCGCCGCCGACCAGGCTCTTCCGCACTCCGCGCGCCACGGCGGAACCTGGCGCACCCGCCGGTCCGTTGTCCCACGGGCCGTCCGAAGGCACCGCACCACCCGCACCACCGGTACGACCCGCTCGGCCCGTTCGACCCGCACCGCAGGCGCGACAGGCACCACTGGCACGACCGGCACGACAGGCACCACCCGCACCACCCGCTCCAGCGGAAGGAACAGATTCATGACCACTTCGACGCAGTCGCCCGGAGACCTCAACTGGCTCCTGGACGACCTGGTGGGACGCGTCGCCGCGCTGCGGCACGCGGTGATCCTCTCCAGCGACGGCCTGGCCACCGGCGCCTCCCGCGGCCTCGACCGGGAGGACGCCGAGCACCTGGCCGCCGTCGCGGCGGGCTTCCACAGCCTGGCGAAGGGCGCCGGCGGGCACTTCAAGGTCGGCGGCGTGCGCCAGACCATGGTGGAGCTGGACGAGGCCTTCCTGTTCATCACCGCGGCCGGCGACGGCAGCTGCCTGGCGGTGCTGAGCGAGGCCGAGGCGGACATCGGCCAGATCGCCTACGAGATGGCCCTGCTGGTCAAGCGGGTCGGCGAGCACCTGGCCGCCGAACCGCGCGCCGACGTGGCCCCGCCCGGGAGATGAGCGGTCCGATGGCGGACGAGGAGCCGGCATCGGTGCCCCCGGACCAGGAACCGGACCCGGATTCGGACCAGGCCCAGGAGCCGGACCAGGAGCCGGAGCCGGACCAGAGCCGGGGTCGGGACCAGGACGGCCGGAGGCCCGGCGACCGGGGACCGGACGCCCCGGACGGGGACGAGCCCGGGCTCGACCTGTTCCAGGCGCGGACCCCGGTCGACGACCGCTGGTTCGACGACGACGCCGGCCCGGTGGTGCGGCTGTACTCGATGACCCGCGGCCGCACCCGGCCCGTCGAGGACGGCCTGTTCGACCTGATCTCGCTGATCGTCGCCAAGGACCCCTCGCCGGTCACGGGCGCCGTACCCGCCCATGTGCTCGACCCGGAGCACCAGACCATCCTGGCCTGGTGCCGCCGGGAGCCGATCTCAGTGGCCGAGCTCGGCTCCTACACCGATCTGCCGGTCAGCGTCGTGCGCGTCCTGCTCGGCGACCTCTACGACGCCGACCTGATCAGCGTCACCCGACCCGTTCCGCTCGCCGAGCTGCCGGACGAGCGCCTGCTGCGAGACGTGATCAATGGACTCCGTGCGCTCTGACCTGCCCGCGACCGCCGCCGTCCCGCCGTCGGCCGCCCACGACCGGGGCCACGAGCGGGCGAACGACCGGGCCAATGACCCGCGCTGGCGAGGCGGTCCGGCGGCGGCGGTGAAGATCCTGGTCGCCGGCGGCTTCGGCGCGGGCAAGACCACGCTGGTCGGCTCGGTCAGCGAGATCCGCCCGCTGCGCACCGAGGAGGAGCTCAGCGAGCTGGGCCGGCCGGTGGACGACACCGCGGGCGTCGAGGCCAAGCGCACCACCACGGTGGCGATGGACTTCGGCCGGATCGACCTGCGGCCCGGCCTCGCGCTCTACCTGTTCGGCACGCCCGGCCAGGACCGGTTCTGGTTCGTCTGGGACGAGCTGGCCCGGGGCGCGCTCGGCGCGGTGGTGCTGGCCGACACCCGGAGGCTGGCGGACTGCTTCCCCTCGGTGGACTTCTTCGAGCAGCGCGGCATCCCGTTCCTGGTGGCCGTGAACTGCTTCGAGGGCAGCGAGGTGTTCGCCCCCGAGGAGGTCCGGGACGCGCTCGACCTCGACCCGGGCATCCCGGTGATGCTCTGCGACGCCCGCCTCCGCGAGGACGGCAAGGAACTGCTGGTGGCCCTGGTCGAGCACGCGGCCGCCCGCCGCCGGAGCGNNNCCGGGCCCGAACGCTTTCGGCCCGGACGCTTTCGGCCCGGGCGCCGGAGGCCTTGCCGGACGGGGCCGGAAGCCCTGCCGGGACGGCGCGGAAGGCTTGCGGGGACGGCCCGCCGCTCCCGCCACGGAGGGTGGCGCCACGTCAGCGTCTCATTCCGGTGTTCACATGTCGGACGATCGGTGTCAGGCAGGTTGCCTTGACCGGCCCGGCGTGGAAGGCTCTGGGGACGAAGGCCGCCCGGCCCGTTGCCGGGGTGCCTCGAACGTGCCGCGCTCCGAGGGCGTCCGGCACGAGCGCCGCCGCACGACACAGGGACGTGCCGGCGCACCGGGACCAGAGGGGGGAGGGCCGTACCGTGAACGTCGAGCAGCGACGCGCGGCGGCCGTGTCCGCCTCCCTGTCCTTCCCCGTCCCGGTCACCCCGGCGTTGACCGTCCGGCGGTACATCGACCACGCGCTGATCTGCAGCGCCTGCTGTCGCTGACCTCGCCACCCTTCGCCGTCCACCTCACCGTCGTCGCCGCCCGCCGCCCGGGGATCCCCCCTGATCGGCCGGGCCCGTCCGGACCGCCCGACCGGGCCCCGGCGGAGGACGACGACCCCTCGCACCGTCGACCCGGCAACACCGGACAGCCGTCCGGTGGGCCGCCGTCGTCCCTGCCCGCTTCGCGGAGAGCACCAGTGAACCTCGCCAGCACCACCCGCCACCCGTCCGCCGCCACCAACGCCACCGCCGGCGCCGCCATCCGCGTCGCCGCCGGGACGGTCGGGGCGGCCGTGGTGACGCGGCGCGGCGCGGGGTCCACCCGATCGGATGGGCGCGGGAACCGTGCCGCGGACGGAAGAGGAGGTCGGCCCGCCGACCTTGAGCCGTTCTGGCCGTCCCGGCAACCGCACCTGTTCGACCAGACGTGTCCGGGATCGCCCAGCGCGTCCCGGTACTCGCTCCGCTGACCTCGGGTCAGTCCTCGGCAGTACGCCCGGTCGACGCGCAGACGACTCCACCCCGTCCGTCACGCGCGAAATGAGCGGCATCATGTCCACCACCTCCACGGCAACCCTTCCCCTTCCCTCCGCGACCCCGCACCTGCGCGCGGTCCGCTCGGTCACCCCCAGCCCCGAACGCCGGCACACCGGCACCCTTCCGCAGCGCCCGGCCGGTCAGCCCGGCTCCGTCCCGCCCGCCGCGGTGGGTCCGGCCGTATCCCCGGTGGCGTCCGGCCCGGCCCCGGTCGTGCCGTCGCTCCCGCCGCAGGCGCTGCTCGCGGCGCTCCCGGAGGGCGCGGCGGTGGTCGCCGCGCTGCCGCAGGGCTCGCTGCCGCAGGCCCTGCTCGCCCAGTACGGGGCGCAGTTCGGCGCCTCGGCGGGGCAGCCGATGGTCGGCTACCTGGTGCTGGTCCCGGCCGAGGGCGGCGCCGCGCCGACCGGCTTCCCGGTCGCCTCCATCGCGACCCCGTCCGTCCCGGCTCCGGCTCATGCCCCCGCCGCCGGTGCGCCGGCCGGCCCGTCCGCCGCCGTGCCGTTCGGCTCGGTCCCCTCCATCGCGGCCCCGACCGTGCCCGCACCGGCGCTCTCGGCCCCGCCGGCCACCGGGATCCCCGTCCGGCCGGTGCGGCCCGCCGGCCGTGGCATCACGGTCGACGTGGAGCGCCGCAACGCCTACGTGGACGGGCGACTGCTCGACCTCACCTACCTGGAGTTCGAGCTGCTCGCCCACCTGACCGAGCACCCGCAGCGGGTGCACACCCGCGACCACCTGGTCTCCGCCGTCTGGGGCTACGGCCACGTCGGCGACGGCCGCACGGTGGACGTGCACGTGGCCCGGCTGCGCCGCAAGCTCGGCGTGGCCTACCGGGACAGCATCGTGACGGTGCGGCGGGTCGGCTACAAGTACACCCCGGTCGCCTGATCGCTTCCCAGTCGGGCCGGGCGTTCCCCCTGAACGCCCGGCCCTTCGGTCTTTATTGACGGCACGTCATATTCGCTGATCCGGCGGCAGCAGCAGGACGGCGAGCGCGCCCGCGCAGGACCGCGCGTGGCCGAGGAACCAGTCCAGCCGCTCGTCGGTGAGGTGGGCGGGCGTCGAGCGGACGGCGAGGGCGAAGCGGGCCTGTCCGGCACCGTCCAGCACCGGCACGGCCACCGTCCGCACGCCGGCCGCCGACTCGCCGTCATTGAGCGCGTAGCCGGATTCCCGGACCTTCGCCAACTCCTCGTCCAGGAGACCGGGTTCGGTGATGGTCCGGTCGGTGAACGGCGGCAGGGGGCCCAGTGTCGAGACCCCCGCGTCGCCCGGGCGCGGCCAGGCCAGCAGCACCTTGCCGAGCGCCGTGGAGTGCAGCGGGCGGCGCAACCCCAGCCCGGTGTCGGGGCGGACCGAGGCGCCGACCAGGATCACCGCGTGCGGACCGCTGCGGATCGCCAGGTCGGCGGCGGCGCCGGTGCGGCGTGACAGCAGGTCGAG
This sequence comes from Kitasatospora putterlickiae, assembly GCF_039527695.1. Lineage (NCBI taxonomy): Bacteria > Bacillati > Actinomycetota > Actinomycetes > Kitasatosporales > Streptomycetaceae > Kitasatospora > Kitasatospora putterlickiae. The sequence goes on along the minus strand of NZ_BAAAKJ010000216.1, from coordinate 43,751 downwards.
TTCCGGCGCGGCGAGGTGCAGGCCCCGCTGGTGGAAGGTGAGTTGGCCCAGCTCGGCGACGGCCGGGCCGAGTCGGTAGCGGGCCGTCTGCTCGTCCTGCTCCAGGAACCCGGCGCTGACCAGGGTACGGGCCAGCCGGTGCGCGGTGGAGACCGACAGGCCCATCCGGCGGGCCAGGTCCGAGGCGCTCAGATCGGGGCCGTTGTCGTGGAAGCAGTGCAACAGCCCGAGGGCCCGCTGGACGGCCTGGGCGCCGGCCGGCGGGCTCTGGACGGCGGTGACGGCCTCGGCCATGGCACCCCTCGTTCTGTCCTTGGCTCCGGGCGGTTCACCGGAGTCGCTCCCAGACTATGGCAGCGTGTGCTGAGGGAATGTGTCAACGGCGTTGCAAAAGGATGCCGTTCATGAACAACGCATCCCATGATGTGGCAAACCCTTGTTCGGTGGCCCCCGTTCGTGGAACGCTCGGTACCAGCGCACCGGGCGGCCCCGCCCGCCGCGCACCGAACCGCAGGAAGGAGCAGCGCCGTGACGAACCGCCGGTGCCCCGCTCCCTGCGTCTGTTGTCGCTGACGCGCCGTCGTCGTCCGCGCCGACCACCCCGTGGACTCCCCGCCCCACCACGCCTGCTGACCCGTGCCGCGCCGCGTTCCGCCGCGTCCGCCGCACCCTGCCGCAGAGGACCAGCCCACCGTGCCCGATCACGACAGCCCCACCGCCGTCGCCCCGACCGCGTCGGCTCCGCCCGCGACCGCCCCCGGGGCGCCCGACACCCTCTGGTTCACCCGCTGCCCGGTCCCCACCGCGACCGGCGTCGCGGCCGACCAGGGCTGGCTCGGCCGGGAGTTCGCCCCCGACGGCATCGCCGTCCGCTCGCTCCAGGACGTGCCGCCGGAGGTGGCCGCCGACCACCACTACACCCACGCGCTGACCGGGCTGTTCCGCGAGGGCGGCAACGTGCCGGCGCTCTGGGCCCGTTCGCGCGGCGAGCGGACCAGGCTGATCGGGCTCACCTGGATCGAGGAGCGCCAGGTCGTCCTGGTCCGGGCCGGCAGCGGCATCACCGGTCCCGGGCAGCTGCGCGGCCGGCGCCTCGCCGTCCCACGACATGGGATCGCGATCGACTTCTGGCGGGCGATGGCCCTGGCCGGCCTGCACGGGGCGCTCTCGCTCGCCGGTCTCACGCTGGACGACGCGGAACTGGTGGACGTGCCGGCCGCGCCCGGCGGTGGGCAGTGGGCCGCGGAGCTGGCGGCGCTGCGCGACGGCGTCGTGGACGCGGTCTACGTGAAGGGCGCGCTCGCGGTCGAGGCGGCCCGCCGGATCGGCGCGGAGGTCGCCGTCGAGCTGGACGAGGCGCCGGACCGCCGTGCCCGGGTGAACAACGGGACGCCCCGCCCGATCACCGTCCACCAGCGGCTGCTGGACGAGCGCCCGGACCTGGTGGCCCGTTTCCTCGCCGTCCTGCTGGAGGCCGCCGACTGGGCCGCCGCGCGCCCGGCGGAGGTCGCGCGCATTCTGAGCGCCGAGACCGGCGCGGGGGAGGAGGGTGTCGCCGGAGCGTACGCACGGGGTGGCCACCGCACCCTGCACCTCGATCTCTCCGAGGAGCGCCTCGCCCTCCTGGACCAGCAGAAGCGTTTCCTTGAGCGACACGGCTTCCTGGCCGGTCCGGTCGACGTCCACGCCTGGACCGACCCCGCGCCGCTCCGCGCCGCCCACGCCCTCCTCGCCGCCCGCCGCGCCGAAGGGCGGACGCATGGCGGCTGACGGATGACGGATAACAGATTTCAAAATCTGTCATCTGTTATCCGTCATCTGAAATCTGTCAGTTGTCATTTGTCAGCCGCCGAGCGCCGACACCCAGTCATCCCTCCTCAGGAGTCGACCCCGTGAACCCCTCCCGCCTCGCCCTCGCCGCCACCGCACTGCTCGCCACCGCCGCCCTGGCCGCCTGCGGCTCCTCCGCCGACGGAGCCAAGGCCTCCGCCGACGGCGGCAAGGCCGAGGTGGTGCTCCGGGTGCCCGACCCCGGCAACAACGGCTTCCTCGCCCTCGGCAAGAAGGACGGCTCCTTGGACCGGGCGCTGGCCGCCGTCCACGCCAAGGTCGCCTGGACCGGCAGCGCCGGCCCGTTCGCCCCCGCCGCCCAGGCGCTCTCCGCCGACCAACTCGACGTCGCCCAGGGATCGATCACCTCCGCCGTCGCCGCGCTCGCCCAGAAGCCCGGCTTCAAGCTCTTCGCCCAGACCGCCCCCGACGGCGTCGGCGAGGGCATCCTGGTGAAGAACGACTCGCCGATCAAGACCGTGCAGGACCTCGTCGGCCGCAAGGTCGCCGTCAGCCAGGGCGGCACCAGCGAGTACCTGCTGCTCAAGGCACTGGAGAAGAACAACGTCCCGGCGGACAAGGTCGAGCGGGTCTACCTGCGCGCCGACCAGACCTCCGGCGTCTTCAACTCCGGCCAGGTGGACGCCTGGGCCACCTGGAACACCTTCTCCACTCCGTCGATCGCCAACTCCGGCGCCCACTTCCTGGTCAACGGCAAGGAGGTCGGCTCCGACAACTACGCCGTCTGGGCCGTCCGCAACGGCTTCGCCGACAAGCACCCCGAGGTGGTCAAGGCCTTCTACGACTACCTGCGCGAGAACGGCCTCAAGGAGAAGGCCGACCCGGCCGCCTACCTGAACGTCTTCACCGACTCCGGGCCGACCGCCGTCACCCCCGCCGAGCAGAACGTCGCGATCGAGGTCTCCCGGCAGGGCTCCGCCGCCGGAGCCATCGGCGAGGCCGACATCACCCGGTTCGGCACCGTCGCCGCGTTCTTCGCCGACCAGAAGGTCACCAAGCAACTGGTCGACGTCAATCCCTTCCTGATCGACGTCGACAAGCTCGGGACCGGTGCCAAGTGACCACCACCACCGACCGGTTGAACGAACGGGCGACAGCGCCCGCCGCCGGACAGGACGCCGACCACGGCACCGCCGCCGCCCGCGCGGCCGGCCTGGTCGAACCCCGCACCCGCCTCCAGACCCCGCGCCCCCGCGCCCTCGCCCTGACCCTGCGCACCCTCGGCCCGCTGGCCCTGCTCGGCGGCTGGGCCCTCGCCTCCGCCACCGGCGCCCTCACCCAGGACGTGCTCGCCTCACCCGCCCAGGTCGCCGAGGCGGTCGGCGAACTGTGGGGCAACGGCCAACTCGCCGACGCCCTCACCGTCTCGCTCACCCGGGCCGGCCTCGGCCTGCTGATCGGCGCCACCACCGGCCTGGTGCTCGGCGTCGTGACGGGCTTCTTCCGCCTCGGCGAGGAGCTCCTGGACTCGGCGGTCCAGGTGCTGCGCACCGTCCCCTTCCTCGCGCTGGTCCCGCTGTTCATGGTCTGGTTCGGCATCACCGAGACCGCCAAGGTCGCCCTGATCGGCGTCGCCACCACCTTCCCGATGTACGTGTCGACCTCCGGCGGCGTCCGGAACACCGACCGCAAACTCATCGAGGCCATGCGCAGCTTCGGCCTCGGCCGCTGGGCGATCGTGCGCACCGTCGTCCTGCCCGGCGCCCTTCCGGCGCTGCTCTCCGGACTGCGGTTGTCCATGACGCTCAGCGTGATCGCGCTGATCGCCGCCGAGGAGATCAACTCCACCGAGGGCATCGGCTACTTGATGGCCCAGGCGCAGAACTACTCGCGCACCGACATCCTCGCCGTCTGCATCCTGATCTACGGACTGCTGGGACTCACCGCCGACGGTGTCGTCCGCCTCCTGGAGCGCGTCCTGATGCCCTGGCGCAAGGTCACCCAGGGAGCCGCCCGATGAGCACCACGCCCACCACCACCGCCGCGTCCACATCCACCGCCACCGAGGCCGCACCCGCCGTGCACCTGCGCGGCCTGCGCCGGGTGTTCGGCAACCGCGCCGTCCTCGACGGCGTCGACCTCTCCATCGACCGCGGCGAGTTCGTCGCCCTGCTCGGCGCCAGCGGCACCGGCAAGACCACCCTGCTGCGCATCCTCGGCGCCCTCGACCGGGCCGACGGCGGCACCGTCCTGGTGCCGCCGGTGCGCACGGTGGTCTTCCAGGAGCCCCGGCTGGTCCCCTCGAAGCGCGTGCTCGCCAACGTCACCGTCGGCCTGCCGCGCGGCGCCGCCACCCGGGAGACCGGGCTCAAGGCGCTCGCCGAGGTCGGCCTCGACCGGCACGCCGACGCCTGGCCGGCCACTCTCTCCGGCGGCGAGGCGCAGCGCGCCGCGCTCGCCCGGGCTCTCGTCCGTGAGCCCCAACTCCTCCTGCTCGACGAGCCGTTCGCGGCCCTGGACGCGCTCACCCGGCTTCGCATGCAGGACCTCGTGGGCGACCTGGTCCGCCGCCACCGGCCGGCCGTCCTGCTGGTCACCCACGACGTGGACGAGGCCGTGCGGCTCGCCGACCGGGTCGCCGTGCTCCGGGACGGCGGCCTGGTGCGCGACGAACGCGTCACCGTCGAGCGCCCGCGCGACCCGGCCGACCCGGCCTTCGCCGACCTGCGCCGCCGCCTGCTCGCCGACCTCGGCGTCCACTGAACCCCCGAATCCTCCGACCCCCTTCCGCACCACAGGAGCTGATCCCCTTGGCCATCACCCTCGGCGTCCACGCCAGCAACCCCTCGCTCTACTACCTCTCCCGACTCGACTACCTGGACGAGGAGTTGGCCGAACTGGGGGAGACCGGGGCGTTCCACCACTACCGGGACGGCACCCGCACCGGCGAACTGCTCGTGGACGGCACCATCGACTTCGGTGGCACCGGCTCCACCCCGCCGATCACCGCCCAGGCCGCCGGCCATGACCTCGTCTACGCGGCGGTCTCCGCGCCCCGCCCCGACCACGGCGCGCTGCTGGTGCGTGCGGACGGCCCGGTGCGGACGGTCGCCGACCTCAAGGGCGGCACCGTCGTCCTCGCCATCGGCTCCTGGCAGACCCACCTGCTTGCCAAGGCCCTGCACGCCGAGGGCCTCTCGTACGCCACCGACGTGACCGCCGTCCGCCCGGCCGCCGACGAGGACCAGGCCCGGCGGCTGCGCGAGGGCGAGATCGCCGGCTGGATCGCCCAGGGCGCCGAGCTGGCCGCCGCCCGGCACGGCGGCGAGTTCCGCGAACTGGTGCGCACCGGTGACGTGATCACCGACCGCTCGGTCTTCTTCACCCGCCGAGGCTTCGCGGCCGACCGCCCCGAGGTG
>NZ_BAAAKJ010000216.1:36945-38462 GCF_039527695.1 Kitasatospora putterlickiae | reverse complement strand
GGCGGCAGCGCCGAGGACTGGCACACGGCCCTGGCCGGTCTGCCGTGGCGGCTTGAGCCGGCGACCGCCGCGTTCGTCGCCGAGCAGCAGGAGGCGGCCGACATCTTCCACCGGGTCGGCTTCATCGACCGCGCGGTGACCGTCGCCGACGCCCACCTGCCCGCGCTGGAGGCCCCGGTGGCCGCCGCCGCGCACACCGCCGCCGCAGACACCGCCGCGCACACCGCCGCCGCAGACACCGCCGCTCACGGCGCCGTCGCCGAGGCGGTCTGACCGATGGCCTCCGAATTCCTCTGGTACATCATCCCGCGCGAGGGCCACTACCCGTGGGAGCCGTCCGGCCGCCGCCCGGTCGACCTCCGCTACCTGCAGCAACTCGCGGGCAGCGTCGAGCGCCTGGGCTACACGGGCGCGCTGCTGGCGACCGACCTCTACGACGTGTGGGACCTCGGCAACGCCCTGGCCGCCGCCACCACCCCGGCGTTCAAGCCGCTGCTGGCCGTCCACCCCGGGCTGATCTCACCCACCCTGCTGGCGAAGATGGCGCTCGCCTTCGACCACCTGCACGGCGGACGGCTGCGCTTCAACGTGGTCAACGGCTCCACCGAGCAGCTGCGCGAGTACGGCCTGCACGTCGAGCACGACGACCGCTACCGCCTCAGCGCCGAGTACTGGTCGATCGTCAAGCGCCTCACCGCCGGTGAAGTCTTCGATCACAAGGGTGAGTTCTACGACCTGCGGAACGCCGGGGCGAGCCTGCGCGAACTGCCCCCGGTCCAGCCGGGCGGCATCCCGCTCTGGTTCGGCGGCAGTTCGGCGGCCGGCATCGAGATGGCGGCCGGGCACGTCGACGTCTACCTCACCTGGGGCGAGCCGCCGCGGCAGCTGAAGGAGAAGCTCGACCTGGTCCGCGAGCGGGCCGCGGCGCACGGCCGCAGCCTGCGGATCGGGCTGCGACTGCACCTCATCGTCCGCGACACCGAGGACGAGGCCTGGGCGGCCGCCGACAGACTGCTCGACGTCACCAGCGAGGCCACCTACGCCCGCCAGCTCGGCGGCGCGCGCGGCGAGGACGGCGTCGGCTGGCAGCGGCAGTTCCGCCAGCACGGCGGCAAGGTCCCGGCCCGGGCGCGGGAGTTGGAGGTCCACCCGAACCTCTGGCCCGGGATGAGCCTGTTCCGTCCCGGCCCGGGCACCGCCGTGGTCGGCTCGACGGCCCAGGTGATCGAGCGGCTCCAGGAGTTCGAGTCGCTCGGCGTGGACACCTTCATCCTCTCCGGCAACCCGCTGCTGGAGGAGGCCCACCGGGTCGCCGAGACGGTGCTACCGGCGCTGGGCGTCCAGCGGCGGTAGGACGCCGGGCATGAGGGGGAACGGCAGCGGCGAGGTCAGCGCCAGCTGACGGGCGAAACGGGCGACGGCCCGGAGGAGGTACGTCCGCACGGCGGGGCTCCCGAGGTTTCGAAGGACGCGTACGGACGGTCCCGTACGCGCGGTCCAACGAGCGCGGCGCCCGG
>NZ_BAAAKJ010000216.1:33770-36906 GCF_039527695.1 Kitasatospora putterlickiae | reverse complement strand
CGGCCGGGCGCCCCCGGCGTGCCGCGTCCCGCTGAGGCGGAACGCGCGGCGGCCCGGCGGATCAGCTGTCCAACGGCTCAGGTGTCCGACGGCTCAGGTGTCCGACGGATCAGCCGGTCAACGGCTCAGCGTGTCGATCTCGGCGAGCTCCTCGGCGGTCAGCGGACCGGCCGCCAGCGCGTCCAGGTTCTGGTCCAGCTGCGTCACGCTGCTGGCCCCGATGATCACCGACACCACCCGGGGGTCCCGCAGCACCCAGCTCAGCGCCAGCTGCGCCAGGGTCTGCCCGCGCCGCTCCGCCACCTTGTTGAGCGCCCGCAGCTGCTCCAGCTTCGCCTCGGTGAGCGCCTCCTCGCGCAGGAACTTGCCGATCGACATCCGCGATCCGGCCGGCACCTGGCCCGAGAGGTAGCGGTCCGTCAGCAGTCCCTGCGCCAGCGGGGAGTAGGAGATCAGGCTGGTCTGGGTGTCGCCGACCGCGTCCAGCACACCCTCGTCCTCGACGTAGCGGTTGAGGATGGAGTACGCGCACTGGTTCATCAGGACCGGCGTGCCCAGTTCGCGCAGCAGGGCGACCGCCTCCCGGTGCTTCTCCGCCGGGTAGTTGGAGATGCCCGCGTACAGCGCCTTGCCCGCCCGGACCGCCGAGTCCAGCGCGCCCATGGTCTCTTCGAGCGGGGTCTCCGGGTCGTAGCGGTGCGAGTAGAAGACGTCGACGTAGTCGAGGCCCATCCGGCCCAGCGACTGGTCCAGGCTGGCCGTCAGGTACTTGCGGCTGCCGCCGACGCCGTACGGGCCGGGCCACATGTCGTAGCCGGCCTTGGAGGCGATGAACAGCTCGTCCCGGTACGGGCGGAAGTCCTGCGCGAAGAGGTAGCCGAAGTTGCGCTCGGCGCTGCCGTACGGCGGGCCGTAGTTGTTGGCGAGGTCGAAGTGGGTGACACCCCGGTCGAAGGCGCGGCGCAGCACCGCACGCTGGACGTCGAGCGGCTGGGCGTCACCGAAGTTGTGCCACAGGCCCAGCGAGACGGCGGGGAGCAGCACGCCACTGCGGCCGGCCCGGCGGTAGGTCATCGAGGCGTAGCGGTCATCCGCGGCGAGGTAGGTCATGCCCGACATCCTGCCAGGCCGCGGCCGCCCGGGGTGATCTGCGCCACCATCCGTCGAGGAGTGCCGGGCGGGACGGCCGGGGACGACGATCACACGGGGCCGTGGACCGCCGGGGGGCGGCCCACGGCCCGTTGTCTTCCGGGCACGCCGCGACCTCTGTACCTACTGGTATGTACAGGTGCTGTACCAGTAGGTACAGTGACCGGCATGGCAACCCAGGACCGCCTCATCGAGAGCACCCAGGAACTCCTCTGGGAGCGCGGCTACGTCGGCACCAGCCCCAAGGCCATCCAGCAGCGGGCCGGCGTCGGCCAGGGCAGCATGTACCACCACTTCGACGGCAAGCCCGGCCTCGCGGCCGCCGCCCTGCGCCGCAGCGCCGAGCAGATGCGGGCCGCCGCCGAGGCCGACCTCGCCGGCCCCGGCACCGCGTACGACCGGATCGCCGCCTACCTGCGGCGCGAGCGCGACGTGCTGCGCGGCTGCCGGATCGGCCGGATGGCCCAGGACCCGGAGGTGGTGGCCGACCCCCGGCTGCGCGCGCCCGTCGCGGAGACGTTCGACTGGCTGCGCGGGCGGCTCGCCGAGGTGATCGCCGAGGGGCGGTCGGCCGGTGAGCTGAGGGCGGGCGCCGAGCCCGCCGACCTCGCCGCCGCCGTGGTCGCCGTCGTGCAGGGCGGTTACGTGCTCGCCCGCGCCGCCGACGACGCCGAACCGTTCGAGCGGGCCGTCCGCGGCGCCCTCGCCCTGCTCGCCGCTCACCGCACCGACTGAGCCGCCGCACCTCCCGAGCCGCCGGCCTACCACTCTCCACTCTCCCGGAGCCCGCCCGTGCACGCCATGCAGTACGAGATCACCCTCCCCGCCGACTACGACATGGGTGTCATCCACCGGCGGATCGCCACCAAGGGCCATCTGCTCGACGACCACCCGGGCCTCGGCCTCAAGGCCTACCTGGTCCGCGAGCGCGGCCTCGACGGATCGCCCGTCAACCAGTACGCGCCGTTCTACCTCTGGCGCACCGCCGAGGGCATGAACGCCTTCCTCTGGGGCCCGGGCTTCCGCAGCCTCAGCGCCGACTTCGGCCGCCCCGCCGTCCGGCACTGGCTCGGCGCCGGCCTGCGCCGAGGCCCGGCGACCGGCGGACCCGCCACCGCCACCCGCCAGGCCGAGCGCCTTCCGGAGGACGCCGACCCCGCCGAGGCCGTCGAACACGCCCTCGCCGCGCTGCCCGACCACCCCGGCCTGCACACCGCCGCCGTCGCCGTCGACCCGGACCGCTGGGAACTGCTGCGCTTCGCCCTCTGGAGCGGCGCCGCCCCGGACACCGCGCCCGGCACCCGGTACCGCGTGCACCACCTCTCCAGCCCCGAACTCGACCGGCTGCCCGTCGGCCGTCACTGGTGAAAGGACCACCCCGCCCGATGCGCCCGGCCCCCACCCCCGCCGACCCCGCCGGTCCCACTCCCGCCCCGTTCGACCGGGCCGCCGGCTACGCCCTGCTCGACGAACTCGCCGGGCCGAGGACGCAGGCCGACACCCTGGGCCCGCTCGACGAACTCGCCCCCGGCTTCCCCGACTGGATCGTCACCGCGCTCTTCGGCGGCACCTACCAGCGGCCCGGACTCGCCCTGCGCGACCGTCAGGTGGCCAACCTGGCCGCGCTCACCGCCCTCGGCGGCGTGGAACCGCAGCTCGCCGACCACGTCCGCAACAGCCTGCGGATCGGCCTGACCAGGGAGGAGATCACCGAGGTCCTGGTCCACCTCGCGCCCTACGTCGGCGTCCCCAAGGCCCTGGCCGGACTACGGGTCGCCGCCGCCACCTTCGCCGAGCCGGCATGAGCGCCGCCGCCGCAGCCACCGCCACCGTCCGGACCGTCCTCGGTGACCTCGACCCCGCCGAACTCGGCGTCTGTGACGCCCACGACCACCTCTTCCTGCGCAGCCCGAGGCTGCCCGGCGAGGAACTCGACGACCCGGCCGCCGCCGAACAGGTGCTGCGCGCCTTCGCGGCGGCCGGCGGG
>NZ_BAAAKJ010000216.1:32647-33753 GCF_039527695.1 Kitasatospora putterlickiae | reverse complement strand
GGCGTTCGTCCAGTGGACGCCCGCCGGGATGGGGCGGCGGGCCGACGCGCTGCCGGGGCTGTCCCGCGCGACGGGCGTCGACCTGGTCGCCGCCACCGGGCTCCACCAGGCCGTCCACTACGACCCGGCCGACCTCGAACGGCGCTACGCCGGGCTCGCCGGATTCTTCACCGCGGAGCTCACCGCCGGTCTGCACGGCGCGCCCGAGGGCGTCCGGGCCGGGCTGATCAAGGTGGCCGGCGACTACCACGGCCTGGACGCCCACACCCGGCGAGTCATGGCCGCCGCCGCCGAGGCGCACCACGCGACCGGAGCGCCGATCGCCGTCCACCACGAGCTCGGCACCGCCGCGCCGGACGTCCTCGACCTGCTCTGCGAACGCCACGGCGTCCCGCCCGGGCGGGTGATCCTCGGCCACCTCAACCGGCACCCGGACATCCGCCTGCACCGTCGACTCGCCGCCACCGGGGCCTTCCTGGCGCTGGACGGCCCCTCCCGCGCGCATCACGCGACCGACCACCACCTCTTCGACACGGTGGCCGCCCTGGTCGAGTCCGGTCACGCCGACCGGCTGCTCCTCGGCGGCGACACCACCACCCGCACCGCCCGTCACGCCCCCGGCCCCACGCACCTGCTCACCACCCTCGCCCCCCGCCTCTCCCGCGAGTTCGGCCCCGACCTCCCGCACCGCCTCCTCACCACCAACCCCGCCCGGGCCTTCGCGGTGGAGTGGGTTGCGGTGGGCGGCGGGACGCGCTCATCCTCGACGCCCTCACCGGGCGGATCGCCGGCGACATCCCGATCCCGGACACGGGCACCCTCGACGGTGACCTGCGCGCCCTCGCCCGGGGGCTCGTCGCCTGGCTCGGCTCGCCCGCCGGCGCCGCCGTGCTGGCCGTGATGCTGTCCGACGCCGCCCGCGCCCCGGGGATCGCCGAGGTCAGGGCGGGGATCTTCGCCGACCGGCTGCGCCGCGCCGAGCCGGTGGTCGTCCGTGCGGTCGAACGCGGTGAGCTGCCGGCCGGCACCGACCCGGCCGAGGTGGTCAAGAGCCTGGCCGCCCCCCTCTACTTCCGCGCGCTGATCACCGGCGAGCCGGTCGACGA
>NZ_BAAAKJ010000216.1:19591-32584 GCF_039527695.1 Kitasatospora putterlickiae | reverse complement strand
GCCCCGCGTCGTGCAGCGCCCGCAGCGCCGCGGCCAGGTCCGCCGCGATCTCCGCCGCCCGGTACGGCGGCCTGGGCGGCGACGAGGACTGACCCCGGCGAACCGGGCCCGCGCAACGGCGAGCCGGGCCCGCGCCCCGGGCGCGAACTCACATGTGGGTGCCGCCGTCGATCCGCAGCTCGGTCCCGGTGACGAACGCGCCGTCGTCCGAGGCGAGCATGGCGATCACGCCGGCCACCGTCTCCGGCCCGGCGAAGCCCTGCCCGATCGCGGGCGACAGCTTGGCGAGCAGGCTGAAGTCGGTGTCCGCCGGCAGCCCCGGGTTGTTGGTCATGCCGCTGTCGATGCTGCCCGGCGCGACGCAGACGGCGCGCAGGCCCTGCTTGGCGTACTCGGCGGCGATCGCGTGGGTGAAGGACTGGATGCCGCCCTTGGTCGCGGCGTACGCGGCCATGTAGGGGTGGGCGAAGGTCGCGGAGGTGGAGCTGAAGTTCACCACCACGCCCTTGCCGCCCGCGAGCAGCGCCGGCAGTGCCTCGCGGGTCATCAGGAAGGTGCCGGTCAGGTTGACCGCGATCACCTTGTTCCAGAACTCCAGGCTGGTCGCGTGGGTGTGCGAGGAGCGCAGGATGCCGGCCGCGTTGACCAGCACGTCCAGGCCGCCGAGGGTGGCCACGGCCCCGGTGACGCCGGCCCGGACGGCGGCCTCGTCCGACACGTCCAGCACCGCCGTGGTGAGGCGGTCGGCCGTGCCGTCGGCGGTGGCGCGGTCCAGGGTGGCCTTCAGGCCGTCCTCGTTGACGTCGACGGCGACGACCCGCCCGCCCTCGGCGAGGATCCGGTGCACGGTGGCCTGGCCGATGCCCGAGCCGCCGCCGGTGATCAGGACGTTGCGTCCGGTGAAGCGCTCCATGGTGGTACTCCGTTCCGTTCGTGGCCGTGAGGCCTTATTGGCACGGTACGTCTAACTGGCACGTTGTGCCAAAAAGTCTCGACGTGTCGGCCGACCCGCGTACGCTGATCCCGTGACCGGACGCCCCACCCTGACCCAGCGCCGCCGAGAGAGCACCCGGCTGGAGATCGCCCAGGCCGCGGCCGAACTGTTCGCCGCGCGCGGGGCCGAGGCCACCACCGCCGAGGAGATCGCCAACGCCTCGGGCATCTCGCTGCGCACCTTCTACCGCTACTTCTCGGAGAAGGAGGACGCCGTCGCCCCGCTGCTCGCGGCCGGCGGCGAACGCTGGGTGCGGCTGTTCGCCGAGAGCGCCTCCGACCTGCCGGTCCGCGAGGCGCTGGAGCGCTCGGCGGCCGAGTCGCTCAGCCCGCTGGACGAGCGGGACGGCGAGGCCATGCGCTGGACCCGCGAGCTGCTGCGCGACCCCCGCCTCGCCTCGGTCTGGCAGCGGGTGCACGCCGACTCCGAGGAACGGCTGCGGGCCGCGATCGCCGACCGCTGCCCCCCGGGCACCGACGCCCTGGAGATCCGGCTGGCCGCCGCCGCCGCGACCGCCGCCATCCGGGTCGCCCTGGAGCAGTGGGCGGTCTCCGGCGCCCCGGCCACCGGCCCCGGCTCGCCCCGTGAGCTCGGCGCCCGCTGCGTGCACGAACTCACCGGAGGTCTGGGCCTCTGGGATCACGTCGACTGACGCGGCGCACTCGCGCCCGCCCCCGCGTGAGTCGGCCTTCCTCCTCCAGGCCGAGGGCGTCACCGCTGGTCGGCGGGGGCGGCGGGGTCCGGACGGACGCTAGGGTGAGTGGTCGCGCCCGGGCGACGACCTCGCTACGGACAGGGGAACCGGGGCGGCCCTCCCGGGTGTCCTTCCCCCGGGGGTGGGGGAGTACGAGGCGTGGGAGCAAACACGACATGGGGCTGACAAGCCACAAGGTGCTGGCGTTGACCGTCCTGATCGCCGTCGCGGCGATGGCCGGGACGGTGTGGCTGTGGCCGAGACTGTCGAAGCGGAGCTGGCAGGCCGTCCTCGGCCGGATCGGCGCGCTGCTCGCCACCCAGCTGACCGTGCTCGCGGCGCTCGGCCTGGTGGCCAACAACTACTTCGCGTTCTACAGCAGTTGGGACGACCTGCTGGGCACCGGCGACAACGGCCCGGTGGTCATCCAGAACAAGGTGGACGCCTCCGGCCGACTGCGCGTCGAGACCATCGGCCACGCCGAGGTTCAGGGCGGCGGCGCGCTCGGCCGTGACCCCGGGAAGTCCGGCGAGATCCGCGAGGTCCGCATCGACGGCGCCACCACCCGCCTCTCCACCGAGGGGTACGTGTACCTGCCGCCGCAGTACTTCCAGCCGGAGTACGCGCAGAAGCAGTTCCCGGTCCTGATCGTGAGCACCGGCTTCCCCGGCCTCGCCAAGAACCTCGTCACCCGGCTCAACTACCCGGGCGCGGCGCTCAAGCTGCTCCAGGAGGGCCGGATGCAGCCGACCGTGATGGTGCTGGTGCGCCCCTCGCCGGCACTGCCGCAGGACACCGAGTGCGAGGACATCCCGGGCGGCGCGCAGTCCGAGACCTACTTCACCAAGGACGTGCCCTCGGCCGTCCAGGCGACCTACCGGGTGTCGGCCGACCCGCAGGCCTGGGCGTTCATGGGCAACTCCACCGGCGGCTACTGCGCCCTCAAGCTGGCGATGCGCCACCCGGAGGTCTTCCCCACCGCCGTCTCGCTCTCCGGCTACTACCGGGCCGCCGAGGACCCGACCACCGGCGACCTCTTCAAGGGCAGCGCCCAGCGGCGTGACGAGGCCGACCTGATGTGGCGGCTCAAGAACCTCCCGCAGCCCAAGGTCGCCGTGCTGCTGGCCGGCACCAAAGAGGGCGACGGCGACTACCGGCGCGACACCGAGGCGTTCGTGGCCGCCGCGCACAGCCCGATGAAGGTCTCCTACAGCATGCTGGAGACCGGCGGCCACAACTTCGAGACCTGGAGCCGGCTGCTCCCGTCCTCGCTGGAGTGGGTCTCCCAGCACCTGGCCGTCCCGGGCGCCGGCCAGGCGGTCTGACCGAAGCCGAAACCGCAACCGAAACCGGGGCCGGGACCCGAGCCGGGGCCGAAGCCACGCCCGGCCCCGGCATCCGAACGGGCCCGGGACCGGCGTGCCGCCGCGGGCTCAGGCCACCTGCTCCAGCGTGCCGGTGTGCAGCTCGCCGACCCGGCCGCCCTCGCCCTCGTACGTCCAGAACGCGCGGACCGTCATCCGGGCCAGGTCCATGACGTGGCTGACGGTGATCCCGCTCACCTCGGTCCAGCTCACGAAGTACAGCTGCGGACCGACCTCGGCGACGTGCAGGGTGACGTCCTCCCACTGGCCCGCCGATTCGCCGAGGCCCTCCCAGCGCAGCCGCTTGCCGTCGGCCGAGTAGGCGTTGCGGAAGGCCGCGCCGTTGTCGACCCGGAACAGGTAGGTGCGGCCGGCGAAGGCGGGCAGGGACGCGGTCATGGTGGGGCGGGTCTCCTTGTCGGGCGTCGCGGATGGATCTCCAACCTATCCGACCGCCCCGCCCGCGCGGCGCACTTTCCCCGCCGGACCCGCCACCCCGGCGATCTCCGCCGTCCCGGTGTGAGCTGCGCGACAACCGTCACCCGGTCCTCGACCCCTCCCCGAGCGCGGGGAAGCACCGCCCGCGCCCCGGGCGCCGGGCCGATCGCCCTCGCCGCGCACCGCCTCCGCGTCCACCGGTGGAGCGGCGGAGGCGGGTCAGACGGCCGGTCGCGGCTCGGTCGTCTCGACGACCGGGATCTCGAACGGCTGCTTGTTGTTCTCCTCGTTGCAGTCGTCGGCGCTGCGCACCGCCACCCAGCCTCCGGTCAGCGTGCCGGGGGCCGGGACGGTGGCCGCCAGCCGGACCGGGACGAGCGCGGTCGCGCTGCGGAACCGCGGCAGGCCGGCCGGGAAGGTGCAGCGCACCCGGTGGCCCTCCTGGAAGGCGTAGCAGTTCTCCGGGAAGTACGGGCCCTCGGCGGTGACGCCCTCGGGGAGGGTGACCACGACGGTGAACGGCGAGGCCGTCGTGTCCGGGCCGAGGTTGCCGATGAAGGCGTGCACCGTGGTGGTGCCGCCGGGCGGGGCGGCGTCCGGGTCCATCCGGACGACGTAGAGGTCGGAGTCCGACGGCAGGGCCGCCGCGGCCGGGTCCGCCGTGCCGGCGCCGGTGCCCGCGCCCGCGCCGGTCGTCCCGGTTTCCGCCGTGCCCGGGTCGGCCGCCACCGCGGTATCCGCCGTACCCGCCGTGCCCGGCTCCGCGGCCGGGGCGCTCGCCCCCGGCGCGGGTGCCTGCTCCCCGGCCGTGCAGTCCTCCGCCCAGGCCTGCCCGGCGGCCAGCGTCGCCACCGCGCACCCCACTGCCAGGGACCTACCGAGGAGACCTCGAACGGATCCGTTGCGGGCCATCCCGCTCACCCTGCCCTCCGTGTCCGGCGCCCCGCGCCGTCGCGGGCCGCGTCCGGACCAGCGTCGCCGACGGGTGGGCCGGGGCCGGGGGACCCGAGGGGCAACCCGCCCTCGGGTGGCTCGAACGGACGAACGGCGGTCGCACGACTGGCCGTCGACGCGCGGTCGGCCGTCAGGGGGCCAGGACCTGCCCGAGCCGGGCCGCGATCCCCTGCATCACCGGCACCAGGGACGCCGCGTCGGCCTGCGCCTCCAGGGCCCGGATCCGGGCCTCGGGGCCGGAGACCGACAGTGCCGTCGGGGTCGGCGCGCCCGGGACGGCGAGCGCGATGCAGCGCACCCCGATCTCCTGCTCCTGGTCGTCGACCACGTAGCCGCGCTCGCGCGCCTCGGCGATCCGGCGCATCAGCTCCAGCGGGTCGGTCACCGTGTGCGGGGTGAGCGCGGGCAGCGGCTCGCGGCCGAGGACGGCGCGCGCCTCCTCCTCCGGCAGCTGGGACAGCAGCGCCTTGCCGACGCCGGTGCAGTGCGGCTGCGCCCGGCGGCCGACCTCGGTGAACATCCGCATCGAACGCCGCGACTGCACCTGGCCGACGTACACCACCTCGCCGCCCTCCAGCACCGCCAGGTTGGCGGTCTCGCCGGTGGCCTCCATCAGCTCCGCCAGGTAGGGGCGGGCCCAGCTGCCGAGCAGCCGCCCCGCGGTCTCTCCGAGCCGGATCAGCCGGGGGCCGAGGGTGTAGCGGCGGGTGGCGTCCTGGCGGACGTAGCCCTGCTGGACGAGGGTGCGAACCAGGCGGTGGATGGTGGGCATCGGCAGGCCCGAGGAGGTGGACAGCTCGCTGAGCGTGGCCACTCCGCCGGCGTCGGCGAGCGCCTCCAGCAGCTGGAAGGCCCGCTCGACGGACTGCACGCCGCCGCTCGCGCGCTCCGCCGTCGTTCTCCCGGTGCTGTCGGAGGAGGTCGGGGCCACCGGCGTTCCCTTCATGTCGACTCTCTGAGGACCATCCCGGCGATCGCTCAACAAGCCGTTGAAATTCTGCATCGCGGAAACGAATCTCCACCTTACAGAAATCCCGGATCACGCCCTCCGGCGAGAGTGCCCTGCCGCTGGTCGGCCTCAGGGCCCTTCAGGGCCGCTCAAGGTGGGGATCGGGACGGGCTCAGGGCCGGCGGTCAGGGCGTCGCCGAGGCCGCTGCGCCGGTAGAGCACCCGGCGGCCGTGCCGGGTGCGCTCCAGCAGGCCCGCGGCGGCCAGCGCGCCGAGGTGCCGGCTGACCGCGCCCGGCGTCACCCCCAGGCGGTGGGCGAGCTCCGTGGTGCTGGCCGGGGCCGCCAGCAGCATCAGCAGCCGCGCCCGCGCCGGGCCGATCAGCCCCACCAGCCCGGCCGGCGAAGCCTCCGGCGTGGCGGGGCCCGGCAGGCCCTCCGCCATGGTGGCCCGGCCGCGCGCCGGGTAGGTGATCAGCGGCGGGCCGTCCTGGGTGATGTCGGTCTGCGCGCCGCGCCCGCCCAGCGTCGGGATCAGCACCAGCCCCCGTCCGGCCACGTCCACCACCGAGGTGCCCAGCGCCTGGACCACCGGAGTGGTGTCGACCAGCCGCAGCACCCCGTCCCGCCAGGAGATCCGGCCGTCCAGGTCCGCGAACAGCCCCTCCGCGCCGCGCTCGGACAGCAGCCGCCCCCGGTAGGCGAGGTCCGCCTCCAGCACCGACCGGGCCCGCGGCCACCACGCGGGAGCCAGACAGCGCGTCCAGTACGCCTCCAGCGCCTCCGCGATCCGGGCGGTCAGCGCGGCCAGCGCCGCCGGGTCGTCGATCGGCGCCGCCAGCACCGGGGGCAGCGGGCACCCGCCGCCCGGATAGGCGGCCAGCAGGTCCGCCCGCACCACCTCCGGTGGGGTGCGGGCCATCCTGGCGAGCTCACCGCCGAAATCCGGCCGGGGCACCGACGGACGGGGCGTCAGGAAGTCCGGCACGAAGCCGCTCGGCGCGGCCAGCACGTCCAACAGTTCGGTGTCCAGGGCGGCGTAGCGGTCCCGCCAGCCGGCGATCCACGGCCGCTGCTCCGGGTAGAGCGACGGCCGGCGGCGGGCGCGCAGGCCCAGCACCGCCTCCTGCAGCGGGGAGTAGGCGAACCAGGTGGCGGCGAGGTCGTCGACGCCGAGGCGGAACTCGAACATTGACCGTAACGGTAAAAGAATTCCGCCCGCTCCGGAACCCCGCTGTGCTTCTGCCATGACCTCCTCCACCTCGGCGGGGGCGCGCCCGCGCGTCCTCGGCCGCCGCCTGCTGCCCGCCGAGCCGCTGCTGCGCAGGCTCGTGCTGATGAGCCTGGTGAACGCCGTCGGCGACGGCCTCTTCGTCACGGTGAACGTGCTGTTCTTCACCCGCTCGCTCGGCCTGACGCCCGGTTCGGTGGCGCTCGGCCTCACCGTCGCCGGGGTGTGCGGGGTGTTCGCCGGGGTGCCGATGGGGCGGCTCGCCGACCGGGTCGGGAGCAGGCGGCTGCTGCTCGTGCTCGGGCCGCTGGAGGCGGCGGCGGTGCTCGGCTACGCCTTCGTGCGCTCCTTCGCCGCGTTCGTGCTGCTGGCCTGCGCCGCCACGGTGCTGTCGCGCGGGGCGGCGGCGGTGCGCAGTGGGCTGATCGCCCGGGCGCTGCCCGCCGAGGGACAGGTGCGGTCGCGGGCGCTGCTGCGCTCGGTGGCGAACGCGGGCCTGGTGGTCGGCTCGGGCGGCGCGGCGATCGCCCTGCAGGCGGACTCCTACGCCGGGTACGTGACGATGCTGGTGCTGGACGCGGCGAGCTTCCTGGGTGTGACGGCGCTGCTCGCGGGGCTGCCCGCCGACTCGACGCCCGCGCCCGGCGGGGAGGCCAGGGCGGGCGTGGCGGGCGGGCGCCGGACGGCGCTGGGCGACCGCCGGTACCTGCTGGTCACCGCGCTGCACGCCGTCCTGGAGCTGCAACTCGCGGTGCTGACGGTCGGGTTGCCGCTGTGGATCGTGCTCGGCACCGAGGCGCCGGCCGCGACGGTCGCGGCGGTGAACGTGGTCAACTGCCTGCTGGTGGTGCTGTTCCAGGTGCGGGCGAGCCGGGGCGTGACGGACGTGCCCTCGGCGGCGCGGGCCTGCGCGCGCGGGGCGCTGCTGCTGGCGGCCGGCTGCCTGGGTTACGCGGCGGCGCAGTACGGCCCGGCGTGGGCGGCGGCCACGGCGCTGCTGGCCGGCGCGCTGGTGCACTCCCTGGGCGAGTTGCTGACCTCGGCGGGCGGCTGGACGCTCAGCCTGGATCTGGCGGACGCCCGGGCACACGGCGAGTACCAGGGGGTGTTCCTGAGCGGGCAGGCGGCGGCGCATGTGATCGGGCCGCTGGTGGTCACGTTGACGGCGGTGGACCACGGGGCGGTCGGCTGGATGGTGCTGGCGGGGCTGTTCGCGCTGGCCGGGCCCGCGTTGCCGCCGGTCGTGCGAGGGGCGGCCGTGACGCGGGGGGCGGTGGGAGCGTCCGCGCCGGGCCGCCCGTGAGCCGACAGGTGCCGACGCCCCACGGGGGTGGGCGTCGGCACCTGTTCATGTAGTCGTGCGGCGGGGGGTCATTTCTCCCGGGCCGCCAGTTCTTTCGCGGCCCGGGCGCAGGACCGGGCGATCCGCTCCTCGTCCACCGTGGTCAGCCGCCCCTCCTCGACGACGGTGTTGCCGTTGACGAGCAGGAGGGTCAGCGGCGGCAGGGCGCCGAAGGTGAGTGCGGCGACCGGGTCGGCGATCGAGGAGTGCATCAGGCCGTCGACCTTCCACAGCGCGAGGTCGGCGAGCTTGCCGGCCTCGATCGAGCCGATCTCGTCCTGCCGCCCGAGCACCCGGGCGCCGCCCATGGTGCCCAGCCGCAGCGCCTGGCGGCCGGTGAGCGCCCGGGGCGAGCCGTGCAGGCGGTTGATCAGCAGGGCGGTGCGCAGCTCGGTGCCGAGTTCGCCGGACTCGTTGGAGGCGGTGCCGTCGACGCCGAGGCCGACCGGGACGCCGGCCGCCAGCATCGCGGGCACCCGGGCGATCCCGGAGGCCAGGCGGGCGTTGGAGGAGGGGCAGTGCGCGACGCCGGTGCCGGTCGCGGCGAACCTGGCGATGTCGGAGTCGTCCAGGTGGACGCAGTGCGCCATCCAGACGTCCTCGCCGAGCCAGCCGACCGATTCGAAGTAGTCGGTCGGCCCCATGCCGAACCGTTCCTCGCAGTACGCCTCCTCCTCGGCGGTCTCGGAGCCGTGGGTGTGCAGCCGGACGCCCTTGCGGCGGGCGAGTTCGGCGGACTCGCGCATCAGCCGGGGGGAGACCGAGAACGGCGAGCAGGGCGCGACGGCGATCCGCAGCATGGAGCCGGGGGAGGCGTCGTGGTAGCGGTCGACGGCCTCCTCGGAGGCGGCGAGGACGGCGTCCGGCTCCTCGACGGCGCGGTCCGGGGGCAGGCCGCCGTCCTTGTGTCCCTGGTCCATCGAGCCGCGTGCGGCGGTGAACCGAAGGCCGAGTTCGCGCACGGCCTCGATCTCGGCGCCCAGGACGTCGCCGCCGTCCCGGGGGAAGACGTAGTGGTGGTCGGCGGCGGTGGTGCAGCCGGACTTGAGCAGCGCGGCGGCGGAGCCCTGGGCGGCGGTGTGCACCAGTCGGTCGTCGATCCGGGCCCAGACCGGGTAGAGGGCGACCAGCCAGTCGAAGAGGATGGCGTCCTGGGCGAGGCCGCGGGTGATCCACTGGTAGAAGTGGTGGTGGGTGTTGACCAGGCCGGGGGTGAGGAGGTGACCGTCGGCGTCGATCCGGCGCGCCACGCCGTCCAGCCCCGCCGGGGCGGGACCGTCGCCGACCGACTCGATCCGGTTGCCGAGGACCACCACGTGGCCGCGGGCGTACTCGGTGTCGCGGGGGTCGACGGTGGCGATCGCCGCGTTCTCGATGACGATCCGCCGGCCGGCGGGTGGGGGCTGGACTGCCATGGTGGCTCCAAGGGGGAGTCCGGGCGGGAGTGGATGGGGCCGGGATGGTCAGGTGACAGGGATGACCGGGATGACGCCCTCGCGGTGGACGGTGCCCTCGATCAGGCCGTACATGCGGTCGGCGGCGTAGTAGACCTCGTTGTCGTTCTTGAGGCCGAACGGCTCCAGGTCGACCAGGAAGTGGTGCTTGTTGGGGAGTTCGAGGCGGACCTCGTCGACCTCGACGGTGTGGTCGAGGACCCGGGTGGCCATCGCGTGCAGGGTCTGCTGCAGGGAGTAGGAGTAGGTCTCGGCGAAGCCCTCCAGCAGGTGCCGCTTGACCTGGGCGTAGCAGCGGTCCCAGCCGGGCTCGGCCTCGTCGGCGCGGCCGGTGTAGCCGTACCTCCAGCGGGCGGTGACCTGGGTGGCGAGGATCCGGTCGTAGGCCTCCTGGAGGGTGGTGTAGCCGTCCTTGAGGTAGCCCCAGAACTCCGAGTCGGTGGAGTTCAGCACGACCAGGTCCCTGAGCCCGGAGATCACCTGGACGGACTCGCCGTCGTAGGCGATCTCGCTGGTGCGGACCTCCTGGCCGCGGCGGACGAAGGAGTGGCCCGCCTCCGCGGAGCCGGAGCCAGGGCCGGGGCCTTCGCATGAGCCTGAGCCTGAGCCGGACTTGGTGGGGCGGATCCGGTCCCAGGCGTACTCCTCGATCCGGATCCGGGCCCGCTGGACGACACCGCGCTCGGTCGCGTCCACGAAGTGCCGGGCCAGCAGGATGCCGAAGGCCTCGGCGGAGTCGACGCCGTACCTCTTGGCGAAGGCGTAGACGGTGTTCTTGGCGGTGTCGGTGGGCAGGCAGTTGGCGTTGGACCCGGTGACGTGGACGTCCTCGAACGCGCCGGAGAGCGAGACCGAGACGTTCAGGTCCTTGATCTCGTGGCGGGTGGAGTCCCGGCGGATCCGGACGATGCGGTTCTCCGCCTTGCCGTACTGGTTCTGACCGAGCACGTGGGCCATGACGCGGTTCCCCTGTCAATCGGTCGGTCTAACTCCCCCGGTAGACCGAGTAGCCGAACGGGTTCAACAGCAAGGGCACGTGGTAGTGGTGCTGCGCGGGTGCGACCGTGAAGACGATCGAGACCTCGGGGAAGA
This sequence comes from Kitasatospora putterlickiae, assembly GCF_039527695.1. NCBI lineage: Bacteria > Bacillati > Actinomycetota > Actinomycetes > Kitasatosporales > Streptomycetaceae > Kitasatospora > Kitasatospora putterlickiae. The sequence continues at coordinate 22,073 of NZ_BAAAKJ010000216.1, read as the reverse complement.
ACGGCCGCTCCCCGCCCGTCCGCGCGAAGTACGCGCCGGTGTCGAAGAGCAGCCGGACGACCGAGCCCGCCGCCACGGCCGCCAGGTCCTCGACCCGGCCGTCGGAGTCCGTGGCGGAGGCGCCGAGCACCTGCCAGCCTTCCTCGGTGCGCAGCGCGAGCTCGACCGGGACGCCCTCGGCCGGGCGGCCGAGGCTGGTGTCGAGCACGTGGGTGGAGATTCCGGTCATGGGCGAGGTGACCTAACTGAGGGCCTTCGGAGATTGACGGTACGTCAAGCTCCGTCCAGCAGGCGGGTGATGCGAATGTTGTTGATCCTCCGGAGTTCATCCCTGACGATCTCGGTCTCGGTGGCGGGGTCGTTCGGCAGGCGCTCGCGCAGGGCGGCGAGCATGGTGGCCGCGCTGCGGCCGGTGGCGCGGATCAGGAACACGTGGCCGAACCTGGCCTCGTAGGCGGCGTTCGCCCGGTGCAGTTCGTCGAGCAGGGCCCGGTCGGCCGCGCGGACTCCGGCCTGCTCCCGCTCGGCGGCGGCGTCGCCCGCCCCGGGCGCGCCGATCCGGGCGTGACCGGCCAGCGCGTCCTGCAGGTCGGCGGTGGAGAGCGCCGCCACGGCTGCGGCATTGGCGTCGAGCAGCGCCCGGCGGTCCCGCCACGGCCGGGCCGCCGCCACCGCCTCCGCCCAGGCGGGGCTGGCGCAGATGCCCAGCAGGACCGCCCTCAGCTCGACGGCGTCGGCGGCCGCCAGGGCGTCAAGGGCGCGGGCGCGGTCGGTCACGAGTGGACCTCCTGGGGAATGAAGCCACCCGCTCAAGCTAAATCGGCGGGATCAGGCCGTCAACACTTTGTTGAACGATTGCCGCTGACGCGTCCCGGCGGCCCTGGTCGCCGGGACGGAGGTGTGCACTGAGACAAGTGTGCCCCGCCCGTCGAGGCCGTCGGAGGTCAGTTCGACTTCGAACCGTCCTGGCGGTTGAGGTAGTTGTAGACGGTGAAGCGGCTGACGCCGAGGGCCGCGGCGACCGTTTCCACGCCGTGGCGGACGGTGAACGCGCCGCGTTCCTCCAGGAGTGCGACGACGCGCTGTTTCTCGGAGCGCGCCAGCTCGGCCAGCGGCCGGCCGTTGAACCGGCGGGTCATCTCGGCGAGCAGGTGGTCCAGGGCGTTGCCGAGGCGCGGTAGGCGGACGGCCAGCGCCCGCTCGCCCTCCCACTCCAGGACGACGTCCTCGGGCTTCGCCTCGTCCAGGGGGACGGGCGTCGCGCCGACGGCGTCCAGGAGGGGCTTGAGCGCGGTGGCGAGCGGGTGTTGCGGGTGCTCGGTCACGGGCGGTCGCCCTCCGGGGCCGCAGTGTCGTCGGTCCGGCCGAGCACGCTGACCTGGAGCGAGATCCGGGTGGCGCCGGCGTCCAGGCTCTGCCGGAGCAGCGCGGTCACGGCGGCCAGCACCTGATCGGCCTCGCCCTCGGCGCCGGTGCCGAACGGGCCGACCGCGGCCGCGAGGCCGGCCTCGTCGACCGCCTGGCGGGCCGCCGCGGCGTGCGGCGGGAACGTGTCCAGTTCGAAGGGCTCTGTCGTGAACTCCACCATCAATCGCACGCGCTCACTCTAGCGATCAGGGGGCTTGGGCAGCGGGCGGAATGACAGCTGACAGAATCTGTTATCTGTTCTCTGTCATCTGAAATCTGTCAGATGTCACCTGTCAGCTGTCGGTCGTGGATGCTTGGGAATGCCGCCAGACGTCCGGAAGTGAGGCCCGCGCCATGCCCGCCATCTCCCCCCAGGGCCACGTGGTCGTAGCTCCCGACAAGTTCAAGGGCACCCTGGAGGCCGCCGAGGCGGCGGCCCGGATCGCCGCCGGCATCCGACGCGCCGCCCCGGGCGTCAAGGTGCGGGAGCTGCCCGTGGCGGACGGCGGTGAGGGCACCTTGGCCGCCGCGCTCGCCGCCGGGTTCACCCCGGTCCCCGCCACGGTGACCGGCCCCACCGGCCGTCCGGTGGACGCCGCGCTCGCCGTCCGTGGCGACACCGCCGTGGTCGAGCTCGCCCAGGCCGCCGGCCTGGCCCGGCTCCCCGGAGGTCGGACCGCCCCGTTGACGGCGGGCTCCTACGGGGTCGGTGAGCTGATCGGTCGGGCGCTCGACCAAGGCGCCCGGCGGATCGTGCTCGGCCTCGGCGGCAGCGCCTGCACCGATGGCGGGGCCGGTCTGCTCCAGGCGCTGGGGGTGTCCCTGCTGGACGACAAGGGCTCCGAACTGCCCCACGGCGGCGCCGCGTTGCGGCGGCTGGCGCGGATCGACCCCGGTCCGCCGGCCCGCACCCTGAAGGGCGTTGAGATCGTCGTGGCCTGCGACGTGGACAATCCGCTCCTCGGCCCGCGCGGCGCCGCCGCCGTCTACGGTCCGCAGAAGGGCGCGAGCGGCGAAGACCTGGCGGTGCTGGAGCAGGGCCTCACCCGGTTCGCCGACATCGTCGGCGCCGCCA
>NZ_BAAAKJ010000216.1:18365-19581 GCF_039527695.1 Kitasatospora putterlickiae | reverse complement strand
CGCCACCGGACGGGACGTCCGCGACGCCCCCGGCGCCGGTGCGGCGGGCGGTGTCGGCTTCGCCGCGCTGGCCCTGCTGGGCGCCACCATGCGACCCGGCATCGAGTTCCTGCTCGACCTGCTGGGCTTCGAGGAGGCGGTGCGGGGGGCGCGTCTCGTGGTCACCGGCGAGGGCTGCCTGGATGCGCAGACCCTCCACGGCAAGGCCCCCGCAGGGGTCGCCGCGGCTGCCGCCAGGGCGGGGGTCCCGGTGGCGGTCGTGGCGGGGCGGGTGGAGCTGTCCGAATCCGAGTGGCGGGCGGCCGGCTTCGTCGCGGCTTACGCGCTCGGCGAGTTGGGCGGGAGCCCGGCCGAAGGCCTGGTCAGGGCGGGGGAGTTGGCCGAGGTCGCGGGGGAGCGGCTGGCGGCGCACCTGCTGGGCCGGTAGCGGACGCCCGTCGCGCCGCCGTCACCTCCGTTGACGCCCTGTCGAAGGCGGGCCTACGCTCCTGACCCACGCCTCGACCCGTCCCGCCCGCGTCCAGGTTCCGGAGGCCCCGTGCCCTTCAGCGAGTCCGAGGTGATCCGCTCCCGCCGGGTGGTCCTGCCGGGCGGCGAACGCCCGGCGGACGTGCTGATCCGGGGCGGGCGGATCGCGCGGATCGCCGCGCACGGCTCCCTTCCGTCCGACGGCGCCCGGCTGACCGACCTCGGCGAAGCCGCCCTACTTCCCGGCCTGGTCGACACCCACGTGCACGTCAACGAGCCCGGCCGCACCACGTGGGAGGGCTTCGCCACCGCCACCCGGGCCGCCGCGGCTGGCGGCGTCACCACCATCGTCGACATGCCGCTCAACTCGATTCCCCCCACCACCACGCTCGCCGCCCTCGAAGCCAAGCGGAAGGCCGCCGACGGCCAGGCCTGGGTGGACGTCGGCTTCTGGGGCGGCGCGGTCCCCGGCAACCTCGCCGATCTCGAACCCCTGTACCGCGCGGGCGTGTTCGGCTTCAAGTCCTTCCTGGCGCCGAGTGGTGTCGACGAGTTCCCGCACCTGGACGCGGCCGGACTGGAGGCCGCGCTCGCCGAACAGGCCCGGCTCGGAGCGCTGGCCGTCATCCACGCCGAGGACCCGGCCGCCCTGGCCGCCGCACCACGGCAACCCGGTGCCCACTACCGGGACTTCCTCGCCTCCCGCCCCGCCGGCGCGGAGACCGCCGCCGTCGCCCGGTTGCTGGCG
>NZ_BAAAKJ010000216.1:8794-18357 GCF_039527695.1 Kitasatospora putterlickiae | reverse complement strand
CCGCCGCACCGGCGCCCGGGTGCACGTCCTGCACGTCTCATCGGCGGCGGTGCCACCGCTGCTGCGCCGGGCCCGCGCGCAGGGCGTCGAGGTCACCGCCGAGACCTGCCCGCACTACCTGACGCTGGCCGCCGAGCACATCCCGGACGGCGGCACCGCGTTCAAGTGCTGCCCGCCGATCCGCGACGAGGCCAACCGCGAAGCGCTCTGGCAGGCCCTGGCGGCAGGGGAGTTCGCCGCCGTGGTCTCCGACCATTCGCCGTCCCTCCCCGACCTCAAACTGCTGCCCGAGCGCGGCGGCAGCGGGGACTTCGCGGCGGCCTGGGGAGGCATCGCCTCGCTGCAACTCGGCCTTCCGGCGGTCTGGACGGAGGCCCGTCGGCGCGGCCACGGCCTCGCCGAGGTGGTCGGCTGGATGTCCACGGGGCCGGCCCGGCTGGCCGGTCTCGACGGTCGAAAGGGCGCCATCGCACTCGGCCGTGACGCCGACCTGGTCGCCTTCGACCCGGGCGCCGAATTCACGGTCCGAGCTGACGAGTTGCGCCATCGCCACCCGGTCACCCCGTACGCGGGCCGCACGCTCACCGGTGTGGTGCGCACCACCTGGCTGCGCGGCCGGGTCGTCGACGTCGCCGGCGATCCCTTCGGCGTCCAGCTCGTCCGCCGGGGTGCCGCCCAGGTGTAGCCCTGTGACCGCTCCGCGGCCGCTCGGATCCGGTGGTGTCGGCGACGATCGTCCGGACCTGCCCGTCGGGGAACTCCACGTGGGCGCGGGCGGCGATCGGCCGCCTGTGCGAGTGGCCCGACGCGGACTCCCGCCCAGCCTCGCGCAGCCGTTCGGCGAACCGCGCCGCCGCGCCGTCGCCCTCCAGCGGAAGCCGCCCGCGTGCCATCGGACCGTCCCCCGGATCGTGGCGCTGCCAACGCTGTCCGGTTGTCCGGAGGTCGCCTGGTCCGACGAACTGTTCGCGGCGTTCCCGTACAACACCGGGCTGCGCGTCTTCTGCCGGCTGAGTGGTCCGTCCGTCACGGGGCCGTGGGGCGGCAGCGCGATCTGGGACCGCGTGGGCTTCTACGAGTGGCCGGGCGCCGGCGGGTACGGCTCCACCGTCCGGACCCTCGCGGTCCCGGACGCCTGGGTCTACACCGGTAGCAACAACCCGGTGGTCCCGCACTGCTGATCTTCCGTGACCGCAAGGGGGTAGGAAGGGGCGCGGCGGGGCATATGCCAGTCAAGTGCTTTACCACGTCCGTCGCAATATCCGGCGAAGCGGGCGATGGCGGCGTCCGACGGTCGATAGGCTGGACCCTACCCGTCGGTCACGCCGAGGGGGACATCGGAAGGGGACGACATGTCGACACCAGCCCCGGGCCGCCACGCCGTGCCGGAGCAGGGCGTGCCCGGTTCGTTCGCCTCCCTGCAGCACGCCCTCAGACTGCTGGAGGCGGTCGACCGGCACCCCGGTGGTGCCACCCTGGTCACCCTGGCGAGGGAGACGTCTCTGGGGCTGCCCACGGTTCGCCGGCTCGCCGAGATCCTGGAGGTCGAGGGCTATCTGCTCTGCCAGGACGGCGGCTGGACGCTCGGCGGGACCTTCGCGCTGCTCGGCCAGCACAACCGGGAGCAGCTGGTCCGTGCCCGGCTGGACAGCAAACTCGCCGAACTGCGCGATGAGTTGGGTGCGGCGGTGTACTTCGGCCGCTACCACGAGGGGGAGTTGTCGGTCGAGGCGGTCTCGGCGTCCGAGGGCGCGCCTGCGGTGCAGGAGTGGGTGGACTTCCGGGCCACCGCGCACGCCAGCGCGATCGGCAAGTGCCTGCTCAGCCAACTCGACCACGACGCACGCCGCGACCACTTCTCGCGCCACCCGGTGGCCCGGCTCACCTCGCGGACGGTCATCGACGCCGATCAGTTGATGCACCGCCTGGAGCGCCAGCCGGCCACCGTGCCGATGCTGGACATCCAGGAGTACGCCCTCGGCACGGTCTGCGCGGCCGTTCCGGTGACGGCCGGGAGCACGGTCGGCTGCCTGGCCACCTCGATGCCGGTCGACAACGTGCACCGGCTGAAGGCGGCGGCCGAGCTGCTCGCCGCCCGCGCGGCTCCGCTGATGCTCGCGATGGCGGTCTGAACGGCGACCCGCGCCGGACCGCGCGCACCCGGGGACCCCGCTTCGGCGGGGTCCTCGCGTTTCCGGGACACCGTCCGGTGGGTGGCCGCGGCACTTATTAGACGCGATGTCGATAAGGAGTGCCGAAACCCTTGTGGCACGGGCTACCCGCGAGTACGTTGTGTCGGGTCGAGCCGCCACCCGCAGGTCAGGAGGGCCCTCCCATGCCCAGCTCCACCTCCGTCCCCGCCCTCGCCGCTCCCGCCGCCCGGGTGCACGAGGGCCTCGTCCTGGAGCCCCGCGACGTCCGCTTCGACTGGGCCGGCCTGCCGCTGCACTGGATCCCCGACGAGCCGATGGCCACCCACGTCATCAACGTCCTGCACCTGCTCCTGCCCGAGGGCGAGCGCTGGTTCGTCAAGGTCTTCAAAGAGGCCCTGCCGCTGATCCGTGACGAGCGACTGCGCGAGGAGGTGCTGGGCTTCATCGGCCAGGAGGCCATCCACGCCGAGGCGCACCAGGAGGTGCTGGACCACCTGCTCGGGCAGGGCCTCGACCCGCGCCCCTACGTGCGCCAGATCGCCTGGCTGTTCCAGCGCGTCCTCGGGGACAAGCCCGGCCTGTCCGCCGCCCGCCGGCGCGAGAACATCATCGAACGGGTCGCCTTCGTCGCGGCGATCGAGCACTTCACCGCCTTCCTCGGCGACTGGGCGCTCAACTCCCCGGGCCTGGACCGGGTCAAGGCCGACCCGACCATGCTCGACCTGCTGCGCTGGCACGGTGCCGAGGAGGTCGAACACCGCAGCGTCGCCTTCGACCTGATGGTGCACCTCGACCCCGGCTACGCGCGCCGGATCCGCGGCATGCTGGTCTCCGGGCCGCTGCTGGTCCACCTCTGGGTACGCGGCGCCCGCTTCCTGCTCGCCGCCGATCCCACCCTCGACGGGCGGCTCAAGCCCACCTGGCGCGAGGCGGGCCGGATCGCCCGGCGCGGCCTGCTGCCCGACCCGGTCAGGTCGTTCCGATCCGGCCTGCGCTACCTGCGGCCCGGCTACCACCCCACCCAGGAGGGCTCCTCCAGTCAGGCCCTCGGCTACCTCGCGAGCTCACCGGCCGCCCGCGCCGCCGCCGCCCGGTGACCGCCGCGCCGGAGCCGACGGCCGACGGCGAACAGCTGACGGATGACAACTGACAGCTGACGTTATCTGTCATCCGTTAGCTGTCAGCTGAAATCTGTCATCGGTCATCTGTCAGTTGTCAATTGTCAGCCGCCCTCCAGGCCCCGAGCCCCCAAGGACCCCGCCGGATGGACCCGCGCACCCCGCCCCCCGATCTCTACGGCCGCCCCCGCGCCGACACCTTCCTCCGCTTCCTCACCGCGTTCGGCGACCGCTACAGCCCCGCCCTCGGCGGCCCGCTGCTGCGCCGCAACCCCCGGCGCCCCCTCAGCCGGCCCGCCCCGGCGCTCCGCCTGGTCGTCGCCGCCCGCCGGACCGTCGCCGCCGACGCCGTCGAACTGACCCTCGCCGACCCCTCCGGCGGCCTGCTCCCGCCCTGGCAGCCCGGCGCCCACCTGCGCCTCACGCTCCCCTCCGGCCGCGAACGCCACTACTCCCTCTGCGGCGACCCCGCCGACCGCGCCGCCTACCGGATCGCCGTACGCCGCCTGCCCGACGGGGGCGGCGGCTCCGCCGAGGTCCACGACACGGTCCACCCCGGCACCCGGCTCACCGTCCGCCGCCCGCGCAACGGCTTCGCCTTCTGCGCCGAACCGGCCGTCCTCCTGCTGGCCGGCGGCATCGGCGTCACCCCGCTGCTCCCGATGGCCCGCGAGGCCCAACGGCACGGCCTGGACTGGCGGCTGGTGCACACCGGCCGCAGCGCCGACACCCTCCCGTTCGCCGCCGAGCTGCGCGCCCTCGACCCGGGCCGGGTCCACCTGCGCGCCGACGACGAGCACGGCGGCCCGCCCACCGGCGCCGAACTGCTCGCCCACGCCCCGCGCGGCGCCGCCGTCTACTGCTGCGGCCCGGCCCCGATGCTCGCCGCCGTGCAACGGGCCCTGGACGCCTCGCCCGCCGCCGCCCTGCACTTCGAACGGTTCGGCGCCGCCCCGGTCACCGACGGCGCCCCGTTCACCGTCCGCCTCGGCGCCGAGGGCCCTGACCTGGCCGTCCCCGCCGACCGCTCCGCCCTGGACGTGCTCCGCGAGGCCCGCCCGGACCTCGCCCACTCCTGCAAGCAGGGCTTCTGCGGCACCTGCGAGGTCCGCCTGCTGGCCGGCACCGCCGACCACCGCGACCGCCGCCTCACCCCCGAGCAGCGCGCCGCCGGCGCCCTGTTGCCCTGCGTCTCCCGCGCCGCCGAGGGCGAGACCCTCGTGCTGGACCTCTAGAAGGAGAGCCCCGCCGTGCCGCGCACCCCCGCCTTCCCGTTCACCGAGCGCGACCTCGCCCGCTTCCGGGAGACCCAGCGGCTCGCCTACGACTGCGCCGAGCAGGTCGCCGCCTGGATCGAACCCGGCGTCACCGAGCGCCAGACCACCGCCGAGCTGCGCCGCCGCCTGGTCGCCGCCGGCGTGCGGGACTTCTTCCACGTCCCCTTCGCCTGGTTCGGCGACCGGACGGCGTTCCGCCACTTCCACACCCCGTTGCAGTTCTTCGCCGGTAACCGCCGCCTCCAGGAGGGCATGCCGTACGTCCTGGACTGCGCGCCCGTGGTCGACGGCTACACCGCGGACATCGGCTACGGCGGCAAGGTCGGCGAGAACCGCGTCTGGGACCGCCTGGCCGCCGACCTCCGGGTCTACCGCGAGCTGATCCTCGCCGAGGTCCGCGCCCGCAAGCCGCTCGCCGAGGTGTACGCGGCCGTCGACGCGCAGATCGAGGCGCACGGCTACGACAACCGCCACCGGGTCTACCCGGGCCGGGTGATCGGCCATCAGGTGACCCGGACGACGGCCCGCGGCCCGGCCGGGGTGACCGTCCTCGGCTTCGGCGTGCGCACCCTCCAGACGCTGGGGCGCGAACTCATCGGCGAGCGCCTGCACGGCCGCTCCCCGCTCTGGGCGGACGGCCGCTCCTCCCGGCACGCGCCCACCCCCGGCCTGTGGGCTGTGGAGCCGCACATCGGGTTCCGCGAGACCGGCATCAAGTTCGAGGAGCTGCTGGTCGTGACGGAGGACGACGCCTACTGGCTCGACGACGACCTCCCGCACGTCCGCCGCTGGAATACTGCCCCCACCACGACGGCCGACACCACCGCGACCGCCCCCGAGGGAGCAGCCCGATGAGCACCACCCGCCGCCGCACGGTCCACTCCGGAGGCCTGCCGCTCGCCGTCCACGAACAGGGCGACCCGGCCGCGCCCACCGTGCTGCTCGTCCACGGCTACCCCGACACCCACGCCGTCTGGGACGACGTCGCCGCCGACCTCGCCCGCGACCACCACGTGGTCCGCTACGACGTGCGCGGCGCCGGCGACTCCGGCGTCCCCGCCGACCGCGACGGCTACCGCCTCGAACAGCTCGCCGCCGACCTGTTCGCCGTCGCCGACGCGGTCAGCCCCGACCGCCCGGTGCACGTCGTCGCCCACGACTGGGGCTCCCTGCAGTCCTGGGAGGCCGTCACCGCCCCGGGCGCCGAACGCCGGCTGGCCTCCTACACCACGATGTCCGGGCCCTGCCTCGACCACCTGGGCTTCTGGCTGCGCGAGCGCCTGCGCCGCCCCACCCCGCGCCACCTGCGGCAACTGCTCACCCAGGGTGTCCACTCCTGGTACATCACCGCCTTCCACCTGCCCTACCTCGCCCCCGGCGTCTGGCGGCTCGGCCTCGCCCGCGCCTGGCCCCGGGTGCTGCGCGACCTGGAGGGCGTCACCCCGCGGCCCGGCCACCCGCAGCCCAGCCTGCGGCGCGACGCGGTGCGCGGCATAGAGCTCTACCGGGCCAACATGCGCCCGGTGCTGCGGAACCCGCGCGAGCGCCCCACCGGGGTGCCGGTCCAGCTGATCACCCTCACCGAGGACCACTACGTCGGCGGCCACCTCTCCGAGGGCCTGGAGCGCTGGGTGCCCAGGCTGACCCGTCGTACCCTGCGGGCCACCCACTGGTCCGCGCTGCTGGAGAAGGGATCCACCGTGGCCGGAATGGTCCGCGAACACGTCGCCCGCACCGAGGCCGGTCGGAGCGGCCCCGCCCTGGACCGTGACGGCCGGCTGGTCGTCATCACCGGCGGTGGCAGCGGCATCGGCCGGGCCACCGCGCTGGCCTTCGCCGAGGAGGGCGCCCGGGTGGTGGTCTGCGACCTCGACCTCGACGCGGCCCGCCGCACCGCCGACCTCGCCGGCCTGCTCGGCCCGACCGCCCACGCCTACCGGGTCGACGTCGCCGACGGCGCCGCCGTCGACGCCTTCGCCCAGCGGGTCGCCGCCGAGCACGGGGTGCCGGACGTGGTCGTCAACAACGCCGGCGTCGGCCACTCCGGCACCTTCCTGGAGACCACCGAGAAGGAGTGGCAGCGGGTCCTGGACGTCAACCTCTGGGGCGTCATCCACGGCTGCCGGGCCTTCGGCGCCCTGATGGCCGACCGCGACGAGGGCGGCCACATCGTCAACCTCGCCTCCGCCGCCGCCTACCTGCCGTCCAAGGCGCTCACCGCCTACGCCACCAGCAAGGCCGCGGTCTTCATGCTCTCCGACTGCCTGCGCGCCGAACTCGCCGGCCACGGCATCGGCGTCTCCACCATCTGCCCGGGCATCGTCAACACCAACATCACCCGCACCTCCACCTTCTCCGCCACCACCGCCGACGAGCAGGCCGCCAAGCAGGCCCGCGCCGCCCGCCTCTACGCCCGCCGCGGCTTCCCGCCCGAGAAGGTCGCCGCCGCCATCCTCACCGCCGTCCGCACCAACAAGCCCGTCGTCCCCGTCACCCCCGAGGCCAAGGTCGCCCGCCTCCTCAGCCGCCTCGCCCCAGGCCTGCTCCGCCTCGCCGCCCGCCTCAACGTCACCTGACGCCGGCCGGGTCGCGCGGTGACACCGCGCTAGACACCGTGCGGGACACCGTGCGACCCGGAATGCTCACAGGTCGAAGGGCAGGACACGGAAGGACTTGTGCGGGGTGAGAGGCCGAACCGCCCGGAAGTCCCGTTGATCGAGGGTCAGGATCGCGTCGGTCCGGAACTCCGCGGCCAGCGCGACATGGACGGCGTCCGCCAGGTCGAGGCGAAGACCGAGGTGGCGGGCTCGAACGGCCTGCGCGGCCTCCAGGGTCTCCGCGGTGATCTCGGGCATCACCGCCCGCCCGGACCGGACCCGTCGCAGCAGGTCGTTCACCGCGTCGAAGGCCGCGTCGAACCCGAGGATCCGCCGGGCGAGGTGGTCGAGTTCGCTCAGCAGCACGGGGGAGATCACCAGGAGGCCGGCGCCGTCCAGAACCTCGCGTGCGGCGGGGCCGGTCGGGTGCCCTTCGTCGAGGGCCGCGAGCAGGCCCGAGGTGTCCGCCACCACGACGATCACGCGGCGCCCCGCTCCCGCTCGGGCGGGACGGCGGCGTGCTTCGTCCGCTCGTAGGCCGCTGCCTTGTCGGCCCATACGTCGTCCTCAGTGGCCTCGCCGATCGGCTCGTAGGTCCGGCTGAAGAACGGTTCGTCCCAGGTGCGCCGGGACATGGCGGCGAGATGGATCCCCTCGCGGATGATCTCCGCCTCCGCTATCCCTTCGCGGGCCGCGGCTTCCTTGATCACCGCGAGATCCTCGGCTTCGACGTAGACGGTCGTGCGCTTGAGAGCCATATGCGTATGGTACCGCTGCCATATGTTCCTCGGGTCGGCTTTTAATCCCGACAGGAGGTGTCGGGATTACGGGGGAGCATCGGGGGTGACGGGTGGAGACACCACCGATGGCGAGGAAGGGCGAGGGATGACGGAGCAGCCGCTGAAGGGGAAGGTCGCGTTGGTGGCGGGGGCCACCCGGGGCGCCGGGCGGGGGATCGCGGTGGCGCTGGGGGCCGCCGGGGCGACGGTGTACGGGACCGGGCGCAGCGCCGAGGGCCACCGGGGCGAGTACGGGCGGGCGGAGACCCTGGAGGAGACGGCCGCGCTGGTGACGGCGGCCGGCGGGCACGGCATCGCGGTGCGCGCCGACCACCTGGTGTCCGCCGAGGTGGCGGCGGTGGCCGCGCGGATCGAGGCGGAACAGGGCGGGCTGGACATCCTGGTGAACGACATCTGGGGCGGCGAGCAACTGTTCGGCTGGGACGTCCCGGTCTGGGAGCACGACCTCGACAAGGGGCTGCGGCTGCTGCGGCTGGCCGTCGAGACGCACGCGATCACCGGTCACCACCTGCTGCCGCTGCTGCTGCGCCGCCCCGGCGGGCTGGTGGTGGAGATGACGGACGGCACCGCCGAGTACAACGCCACCCGCTACCGGAACTCCTTCTTCTACGACGTGGCCAAGGCCGCCGTCCTGCGGATGGCCTTCGCGCTGGGGCACGAGCTGGGCCCGCGCGGGGCGACGGCGGTGGCGCTGACCCCGGGGTGGATGCGTTCGGAGATGATGCTGGAGCACTTCGGGGTGACCGAGGAGACCTGGCGCGAGGCGACGGCGGCCGAGCCGCAGTTCGGCATCTCGGAGTCCCCGCTGTACGTGGGGCGCGCGGTGGCGGCGCTGGCCGCCGACCCGGAGGTGGCGCGGTTCAACGGCACCTCGCTCTCCAGCGGCGGCCTGGCCGGCGAGTACGGCTTCACCGACCTGGACGGCAGCCGCCCGGACGCCTTCCGCTACCTGGTGGACGTCGAGGGCGCGGACGGTCCGGTGGACCCGGCCGGCTACCGCTGAGGCGGGCCGTAGAGGGCGGCGGCGCGGGCCGCCGCCTCGGCCAGCCGCCGCCGTAGCGAGGGCGGGTCGAGCACCTCGGCCTCCGGCCCGAGCCGCAGCAGTTCCTCGTAGCCGACGTCCAGGGACTCGACGGGGAGCCGGACGGTCACCCGGCCGTGTCCGTCCGGCTCGCCGGCGGTGGCCAGCGCCTCCTGGACGGCGACCGGCTCCAGCAGGTGCGGCAGCCGGGCGAGGCCGTGCGGGCTGAGCCGGACGGTCACCCGCTCGCGCAGCAGCGAGCGGGCGAACCCGGCGGCCTTGGCGTCCCAGAACGCGGCGAGGTCGAAGGTCTCGTCGCGTTCGAACGGCCGGTCGGTCAGTGGCTCGGCGGCGGTCAGCCGGTCGACCCGGTAGACCCGGCACGCCGCGGATCCGTCCTCCCGGTCGGGCCGGGCGGCCAGGTACCAGACGCCCGCCTTCAGCACCAGGCCGTACGGTCGCAGCACCCGTTCGACCGGGTCCGCGTCGGGGCGCCGCCGGTAGCGCACCCGCAGCAGCCGCCCGCCCCACACCGCCCGCCCGACCTCGGCCAGCAGCGGCGGCACGGGCGCGTCGCGGAACCACCCGGGCGCGTCC
>NZ_BAAAKJ010000216.1:0-8740 GCF_039527695.1 Kitasatospora putterlickiae | reverse complement strand
CTCCGTTTCCGGTGCCCTCGCCGTTCCCGGTGCCCCCGCCGTTCGGCTCCGTGGCCCCGGCCGCCGGCGCCCCGCCCAGTTCGCCGGCCACCTTGAGCCGGGCGGCCAGCGCCGGATCGGCGAGGCCCATGTCCCCGAGCGGCCCGGGCAGTCCGGCCAGCAGCAGCACCTCCGCCTCGGCGCGGTCGAGGCCGGTCAGCCGGGTGCGGTAGCCGTCGAGCAGCCGGTAGCCGCCGGCCCGGCCGCGGTCGGCGTACACCGGGACGCCGGCCTCGGCCAGCGCCAGCACGTCGCGTTGCACGGTGCGCTCCGAGACCTCCAGTTCGGCGGCCAGTTCGGCGCCGGTCATGGCGCGGCGCGCCTGGAGCAGCAACAGCAGCGAGATCGCCCGGGCGGTGCGCATCGGCGGGCCGTCCTCCCGTTCCGGGGCCAGGGCGCGCGCCCGGCCGGTCCAGCACCGATCATGGAGGGCCGGGGGGTGCTCCGGCCCACGCGCCCGCCCGGACCCGAGGAGACCCGATGGCCACCGGCACCGTGCAGTCCTACCACGTCAACCACGGGTACGGCCTGATCACCCCCGATGACGACGGGCCGCCGCTGTATGTGTACTACGACTCGCTCCTGACGGCCGGCGGCGGAGACCGGGTGCTGGTGGAGGGGCAGCGGGTGGAGTTCGACCCGACCGAGCAGGAGGGCCGCCGGGTGGCCGAGCGGGTGCGGCGGCTGGGCGGGCCGGACTGAGCCCCTGGCACCCGGACCCGCTGGTCGAAAACCCGTGCGGCGGAGGGGCCGAGCCCCCGTACGATCAGGGCCATGGAGATGACGACCGCCCTCTGGTCCTTCGCCCTCGTCGTGGGGCTGCTGACGCTCACCCCGGGGCTGGACACCGCCCTGATCCTGCGGACGTCGGCGCTGGGGCATCGGCGGCAGGCGTGGGGCGTGGTGCTCGGCATCCAGACCGGGACGCTGCTCTGGGGCACCCTCACCTCGGCCGGGGTGACGGCGCTGCTCACCGCCTCGCGGATCGGCTACGAGGTGCTGCGCTGGGCGGGCGCCGCGTACCTGGTGTGGATGGGGATCGGGATGATCCGCGCCCGGGTCAAGGACGGGGACGCGGACGCGGACGGGGGCGGGGCTGCCGGCGAGGAGGCGGCGTCCGGGCCGAAGGGGGAGGACAAGGCCCCGGCGGGCGGTCTGGCGTCCGGCTGGCGGCGCGGTCTGCTGACCAACCTGCTCAACCCGAAGGTGGGCGTCTTCTACGTGGCGATGCTGCCGCAGTTCATTCCGGCGGGGGTGCCGCACTTCGCCGCCGGAGTGGCGCTGACCTGCGTGCACGTGGTGGAGGGGCTGCTCTGGTCGGTGGTGCTGGTGGGCTTCGCCCGGGCGCTGCGCGGCTGGCTGCGCCGGCCGGCGGCGCGCCGGGCGATGGACCGGGTGACCGGCGTGGTGGTGGTCGGGTTCGGTGTGAAGCTCGCGGTCTCCGACTGAGCGCCGGAACGGCTCACCGGCCCGGCGTTCAGGACCGTTCAGGGCCGTTCAACCGGCTCAGGCCCTCCTGGAGATCGGCCGGGGTCATGCAGATGTGCATGTCGATGTGGGCGTTGAACTCCAGCCAGAACGGCTCGCAGATCTTGACGACGGCCGCTTCGTCGGCCACGTCGACCACGACGATCTGGCAGCGCCGGCCGTGCCGGGGGAAGGCGTAGACGGCCTCGGGCCTGAGGTCGGCCATGATCTCGTTGAACCTGGCCACGACGGCGCCGTCCACGATGGCCTTGTTGGCCGTCTGGGTGTCGAGTTCGATCTCCAGCAGCGCGCGCATGACGGTGCTCCTTCCCGGGCTCGGACGAGTCCTCGCCTCCAGCGTCCCGCCGTCCCGGGGGGCCCGCAATTCACCCGACCGGCGGTACCGGGGTCGCCGCCGCGCGGATCCCCGGGCTGCACTGGAGGCGACCGGGCGACGACGGACCGCTGTCCGCGGCCCGCCGGAACAGCAGCCGTCCCCAGCGACAGGAGCCGTCCCATGGCGATCATCGCGGTGTTCGACCTCCCGGGGGTCACCCAGGAGCAGTACGAGGAGTCGGTGGACCGGCTGACCGGCGGCACCGGGCTGCACCGGCCCGAGGACTGGCCGGTGCGCGGCCTGCTGCTGCACGCGGCCGGTCCGCTGCCGGACGGCGAGGGCTGGCACGTCACCGACGTCTGGGAGTCCCGGGAGGCCTTCGAGCACTTCGCGGCGGTGCTGCTGCCGATCCTCCGGGAGGTGGGCATGGACACCGCCCCGCCGATGATCTGCGAGGCCTACAACGTGGTCGGCTGAACCCGTTCCGCGAACTCCGCGGGGCCGCGCGCGGCGTCGCGGTGGATCGGCCCGTCCCCGGCGCCCAGCGGCAGGCAGCCGCCGCCCCGCCGGTGGGCGATGATCTCGGCGGCGATCGAGACGGCCGTCTCCTCGGGGGTGCGGGCGCCGAGGTCGAGGCCGATGGGGGAGTGCAGCCGGGCGAGTTCGGCCCCGGTCAGCCCGGCCTCGCGCAGCCTGGCCGCGCGTTCGCGGTGGGTGCGGCGCGAGCCCATCGCGCCGACGTAGCCGAGCGGCAGCCGCAGCGCGCGTTCCAGCAGCGGGATGTCGAACCTGGTGTCGTGGGTGAGCACGCAGAGCACCGTGCGGCCGTCCAGCCGGTCCAGCTGGGAGTCCAGGTAGCGGTGCGGCCAGTCGACGACGACCCGGTCGGCGTCGGGGAAGCGCCGTTCGGTGGCGAAGACGGGGCGGGCGTCGCAGACGGTGACGTGGTAGCCGAGGAAGCGGCCGATCCGGGCGACCGCCGCGGCGAAGTCGATCGCGCCGAACACCAGCATCCGGGGCGCGGGCACGTACGACTCGACGAACAGGGTGACGGCGCCCGGCCCGCGCTCGGCGCAGGGGCGCCCGTCGAGGCCGAGGACGAGCCGGCCGGTGCGGCCGGCGTCGAGCATGGCGCGCGCCTCGGCGACGACGGCCCGCTCCAGCCGGGTCAGGGGCAGGGCGCCGTGGTGGGTGTCGGCGGTGACGGCGAGTGCCGCGCCGAGCGTTCCGGCCGGGCCCGCGACGACCCGGGCGAGTGCCACGGGGGTGCCGGCGGCGATGAGCGCGATCCCGGTGTCGAACGCGGGGTCGGTGCCGGGGACCACCGGCCGGACGAGCACCTCCAGCACGCCGCCGCAGGTCAGGCCGACGGCGAAGGCGTCCTCGTCGCTGTAGCCGAACCGTTCCAGCACCGCCTCGCCGGAGGCGAGCGCGGCCCGGCACAGCTCGTAGACGGCCCCCTCGACGCAGCCGCCGGAGACGCTGCCGACGGCCTCGCCGTGCCCCTGCCCGGCGAGCGCGGCGCCCGGGTCGCGCGGGGCGCTGCCGCTGACGCCGACCACCGTGGCCACGGCGAAGGCGCGGCCGGACGCGTGCCACGCCAGCAGCTGCTCGGCGATGTCCTGCATGACGGGGGCTCCTTCGCGCTTTCGAGGGTGGGCGAGCCGGGCCGCGGGGGGCACCGGCGCCGTACGGAGAACGATCCCGTACGGCGGCGGACATCCCGCCGGCCCGGGCGCGTCCCCGCCCGCGGGGGCGTCAGGCGAAGGGCGGCGGCCGCTCGGTGGTCAGGTGCTCGGGCCGGACCGGGATCCGCCGCAGGTCCAGGCCGGTGGCGTCGCGGATGGCCGCCACGACGGACGGCGTGGCGGAGACGGTCGGTGCCTCGCCCGCCCCGCGCAGCCCGTACGGGGCGTTCGGGTCGGGCAGTTCGAGGAGTTCCACCGGGATCGGCGGGGTGTCCAGGATGGTCGGGATGAGGTAGTCGGTGAAGGAGGCGTTGCGCACCTTTCCGTCCCGGACGACGATCTCCTCCATCACCGCGAGCCCGAGCGCCTGGGCGCAGCCGCCCTGGATCTGGCCGACCACGGCCGACGGGTTGATCGCCTTGCCGACGTCCTGGACGGCGGCCAGCTCGACCACCTTGACCAGGCCCAGTTCGACGTCCACGTCGACCACCGCGCGGTTGGCGCAGAAGCTGTACTGGACGTGGCCGGAGCCCTGGCCGGTCTCCTTGTCGAAGGGGGCGGTCGGGCGGTGGCGGTAGACCCGGGTCAGGTCGACGGGGTCGTCGCCGAGCAGTTCGGCCAGCGGCACCGGCGGGTTCAGCGGGCCGGCCGAGGCGGAGACGACCTGGCCGCCGGCGAACGTGAGGTCGTCCCCGGTCCAGCCGTAGCGGCGCCGGCCGCGCTCGATCAGCTCCTCCCGGACCGCCTGGGCGGCCAGCCTGACCGCGCCGCCGCTCAGGTAGGTCTGCCGGGAGGCGGAGGTCGAGCCGGCCGAGCCGATCCCGGTGTCGGCCGGATGGATGGTCACGTGTTCGACGCCCAGCTCGGTGCGGGCGATCTGGGCGTGCACGGTGACGCCGCCCTGGCCGACCTCGGCCATCGCGGTGTGCACCAGGGCGACCGGCTCGCCGCCGATCACCTCCAGCCGCACCCGCGCGGTGGAGTAGTCGTCGAAGCCCTCGGAGAAGCCGACGTTCTTGATGCCGACCGAGTAGCCGACGCCGCGCACGACGCCCTCTCCGTGCGTGGTGTTGGACAGCGCGCCGGGCAGCCGCCGCGGGTCCGGGTCCTCGGGGTCGAGCGGCGGCGGCAGCGGCATGGCCTTGACCCGCCGCAGCAGTTCGGCGACCGGGGCGGGCGCGTCGATCTCCTGGCCGGTGGGCATCCGGTCGCCCTGCCGCATGGCGTTGAGCCGGCGGAACTCGACCGGGTCCATGCCCAGTTCGGCGGCCAGCCGGTCCATCTGGCTCTCGTAGCCGAACGCCGCCTGCACCGCTCCGAAGCCGCGCATCGCCCCGCAGGACGGGTTGTTGCTGAACAGCGCGAGGGCGTGCATCCGGACGTGGGGGATCACGTAGGGGCCGTGGCCGAGCGAGGCCGCGTTGCCGACCACGGCGGGCGAGGTGGAGGTGTACGCGCCGCCGTCCAGCACGATCCGGGCGTCGGCGTACACCAGCCGGCCGTCCCGGGTGGCGCCGTGCTCGTAGGTCATCCGCGCGGGGTGGCGGTGCACGTGGCCGAAGAACGACTCGTCCCGGGAGTAGACGATCTTGACGGGCCGGCCGGTGCGCAGCGCCAGCAGACAGGAGTGGATCTGCATCGAGAGGTCCTCGCGCCCGCCGAACGCCCCGCCGACGCCGGCCAGGGTGAGCCGGACCTTCTCCTCCGGCAGCCCGAGCACCGGCGCCATCTGCCGGCGGTCCGCGTGCAGCCACTGGGTGGCGATGTAGAGGTCGACGCCGCCGTCCTCGGCGGGCACCGCGAGCCCGGACTCCGGGCCGAGGAAGGCCTGGTCCTGCATGCCGACCTCGTAGTCGCCGCGGACCACGACGTCCGCCATCGCCCGCACCTCGTCGGTGACGCCGAGGCCGGAGACCAGCCGCTGCTCGTGGCAGACGTTGCCGAGCGCGGGCGGGACGCCCTCGGGCGGCTCGTGCACATAGCCGTGGGTCCCGGGGTCGAGGCACTGCTCCTCGGTGACGATCGGGGGCAGTACCCGGTACTCGACCTTGATCCGCTCGGCCGCGCGCCGGGCGGTCTCCGGGTGGTCGGCGGCGACCAGGGCGATCGGCTCGCCCTGGTAGCGGACCCGGTCGATGGCCAGGGCCGGCTGGTCGGCGACGTCCAGGCCGTAGTACTTGGTCCCGGGGATGTCCTCGTGGGTGAGCACCGCGTGCACCCCGGGCACGGCGAGCGCCTCGGAGACGTCGACGGACCGGATGTCCGCCCGGGGGTGCGGCGAGCGCAGCGCCGTGCCCCAGAGCATGTCCTCGTGCCACAGGTCGGAGGCGAACGCGAACTCGCCGCGCGCCTTCAGCGCGCCGTCCGGGCGCGGCGGCGAGCCGCCGACGCCGTCGGTGGAGCTCTGCCGGATCGCCTGGAGGTTCTTCCCGCCCTGGACGGCGCGCTGGGTGGTCCGCTGGGTGGCTTGCCGGGCGGTCCGCCGGGTGGTGCGCCGGGCGGCGGTCCGGGTCCGCGCGTTCATCCGTCCACCGCCTCGTCCGCGCACAGCCGGGCGGAGGCCAGCCGCACCGCGTCCATGATCTTCCCGTACCCCGTGCACCGGCACAGGTTGCCCGACAGCGCCTCGCGGATGTCCGCGTCGGACGGCCGCGGGTCCTGGGCGAGCAGCGCGTCGGTCTGCACCAGCAGGCCGGGCGTGCAGAAGCCGCACTGCACGGCGCCGGCGTCCACGAACGCCCGCTGGACCGGGCCGAGCCCGCCGTCCGCCCCGCCCAGCCCCTCGACGGTGCGCACCTCGCGGTCCTGCACCTGGCCGGCCGCGACCAGGCAGGCGCAGACCGGCACCCCGTCCAGGTAGACGGTGCAGGAGCCGCACTCGCCCTGTTCGCAGGCGTTCTTCGAGCCGGGCAGGCCGACCCGCTCGCGCAGCACGTACAGCAGGCTCTCGCCCTCCCACACGTCGTCGGCCTCGACGGGCCTGCCGTTGGCGGTGAACGTGACCCTCATGGCGTGCTCCCGATCCGTCGGCGGTAGTCGTTCCAGGCCCAGGTGAGTGTGCGCCGGGCCATCACGGCGAGCGCGTGCCGCCGGTAGCCGGCGGTGCCGCGGACGTCGTCGATCGGGGCGGCGGCGGCCGTGACCAGGTCGCCGAAGCGCCGCACCACCTCGGCGTCCGGCGGCTCGCCGCTCTCCCACAGCCCGCGTTCGGCGAGCACCGCGGCCAGGTACTCCTCGGCCTCGGCGGCGCGCCGCGGGGTGGGGGCGGCGGAGCCGATGCCGGTGCCGACGGTGCCGGTGCCCGGGTGCAGCGCGAGGCCGAACGCGCAGACGGCGATCACCATGGCGTTGCGGGTGCCGATCTTGGAGAACTGCTGGGGGCCGTCGGCGGCCGGGATCCGCACGGCGCGGATCAGCTCGTCGGGGGCCAGGCCGTTGCGCTTCACCCCGGTGTAGAACGCGTCGATCGGGATCAGCCGGGTGCCGCGCACCGAGGCCGCCTCGACCAGCGTGCCCCGGCCGGCGGCGAGCAGCGCCGGGTGCGCGTCGCCGGCCGGCGAGGCCGCGCCGAGGTTGCCGCCCACGGTGCCCCGGTTGCGGATCTGCGGGGAGCCGACGGTGCGGGCGGCCAGCGCCAGGCCGGGCAGCGGGCCGGACAGTTCGGCGATGATCCGGCTGTAGGGGACGGCGGCGCCGAGCCGCACCACCGCGCCGTCCCGCGACCAGGTGGTGAGCTCGGTGACGCGGGTCAGGTCGAGGAGCGCGGGCGGGCGGCGCGCGTCGAAGTTCAGCTCGACCATGACGTCGGTGCCGCCCGAGACCGGCAGCGCGGCCGGGTGCTCGGCCTTCGCCGCGAGCGCCTCGTCCCAGCCGGCGGGGCGAAGGAACTCCATGCGGGCGCCTCCTCACGTGGTCGCCACCGGGTCGCCGGACGCGTCCGGGGACCTTCCGGCCAGTGAACCGCGACGACCGGGCCGCCGGCAGTCACCGATGGCATGAAGCCCCGGCCGCGGCGGCGCCCGGCATCCTGTACGTTCCTCCAAGGGGCCCGCACCGAGGACGACGCCCGGGGCCGGCCGCACGGTCCCACCTACGACCGTAGTCCGGCCGCCGTCCCCGCGTCACGGCCCCGCGATCCCCGCCCGGCCCCGGCCACCAGCCCCCGGCCACCGGCCACCGGCCACCAGCCCCCAAGGAGCCCGCCGCATGCGTGTCCGTGACCTGCTCGCCCCCGGTGCCCCGCGCCTGCGCCTGCTCGCGGCCGAGGAGGAGCTGGACCGGCAGGTCAGCGGTGTGATGACGACGGACCTGCACGACCCCGGCCGGTACCTGCACGGCGGCGAGCTGGTCCTCACCGGCATGCTCTGGCGCGGCTCCCCGGCCGACTCCGAGCGCTTCGTGCGCACCCTCGCGGCCGGTGGCGCGGTCGCCCTGGCGGCCGGCGAGGCCGAGGTCGGGCCGGTCCCCGAGGACCTCGTCGAGGCCTGCCGCCGGCACCGGATGCCGCTGCTCGCGGTGCCCGACGACATCGCCTTCGGCACCGTCACCGAGTTCGTCGGCCGCCAGGTCTCCGCCGACCGGGCCGCCGACCTGGCCGCCCTCGTCGACCGGCACCCGGNTGGTCTCGGCGGCCGGCGGCGGGGGACTGGACGCCGTCCTCGACCTGCTCGGCGGCGACCTCGACCTCGACTGCTGGGTCCTTACCCCGACCGGCGCGGTGATCGCCGGGCCCGCCGACCGGCTGCCCGCCGAGGAGCGCGACCAGCTGGTCCGCGCCCACCTCACCGCCCAGCGCCAGGGCCGCCGCCCCCCGTTCCGGACCCGGCCGGCGGGCGCCGCCTACTCGCTGCTGCCCGCGCCCGCGGCCCCGGACGCCCCCTGCCCGCTCGCCGACTGGGTGCTGGTGGTGGCCGGCGACGTCACCGAGTGGACCGCCAAGCGCCGGCAGCTCGCCGAGAACCTCGCCCGGCTGGTCGCCGTCGAGCGCCACCGCCGCGACGAGGGCCGCCGGCTGCGCCGCCGCCTCGCCGACGAGGTGCTGGCCCTGCTGCGGCGCGACGCCGACCCGGCGGAGATCAGCCGCACCCTGCACGCCTCCCCGGCGATGTCCGCCCGCGACGAGGGCCCCGGGGCCGGCGGCCATGTGGAGGAGGCCGCCTGGCTGGTGGTCAGCGCCGAGGGCGCCGGCCTGCCGGAGGGCGTGGTGCGG
>NZ_BAAAKJ010000215.1:49694-53949 GCF_039527695.1 Kitasatospora putterlickiae | reverse complement strand
CGCGCCGGTGGTCGCGGAAGGTGAAGTGGTCACGGTCGCCGGGGAGTTCTGGCTCGCCTGGGCCGAGGGCGTCTTCGACGGCGTGCTCGTCGAGACGGCCGACGGGGCCGGGGCCGAGCGGTCCCCGCTGACCCGGGTCCGCCCCGCGGGGAGCGGGGGTGCCCGATGAGCGCCGCCGTCCGCCCCGCGCTCGCCGGGCGGGTGCCCGCCCTCGCCGCCTTCGCGCTGCCGCCCTGGATGGCGGTGCTCGCGGCCGCCGGGGAGACGGCGTGGGTCGCCCTCGACCTGTGCGAGTTCGCCGCCCTGCTCCGGCTGGACGCCGTGCTGCGCCACCGCCACCCGGCCGCCGTCGCACCCGCCGCCGCGGTGGCCCTGCTGCTCGCGGGCGACGCCCTGGTCGACATCGCCACCGCGGACGCGGGCGCCGAGACGCTCACCGCGCTGACGATGGCGGGGTGCCTGGAACTCCCGCTCGCCGCGCTCTGCCTGGCCCTCGGGCTGGCCCGCGCCGCACGGCCGCGGCCGTCAGCGGGCCGGCGACACCGTCGTCGCGGCCCTGGCCGACGGTGGCCGGGTGGGCAGCCGCGACAGCAGCGCGGCGCTCTCCTCGTCCTTCGGGGTGTAGACGACCATCCGCGGGCCCTGGGACGGGCCCATCCAGAAGCTCGTGTACTCGAAGCGCAGCAAGCCGGCCTCCGGCAGCAGGAAGCGCTTCAATCCGTTCCCCGGCCGCAGCACGTCGTGCCGCTGCCAGGCCTCGTCGAACACCGGGGAGGCCTGGCGCAGCCGGCAGAGCAGCGCCCGCCAGGCGGGCTCGCCCCCGTGGTCGCCCATCCCGGAGCGGAACCGGGCCACCATGACCTCGCGCTCGTCCTCGTGGTCCACCAGCACGTCACGGAAGCGCGAGGGGGTGAACGCCAGCCACATCAGATTGCGGTCCTCGGGCGGCAGCGCCTCCAGGTCGCCGACGATCCCGGTGTACTGCGCGTTGTACGCCAGCACGTCGTAGCGGGAGTTGATCAGCGCGGCCGGGTAGGGCGCCAGCCGGTCCAGCGTCAGCCGGACGGACGGCGTGACGGTCGGGCACTCCCGCACCGGCGTCGGGTCCTCCGCCCCGGCCAGCGTGAACAGATGGGCCCGCTCGCTCGGGTCGAACAGCAGGGCGCGCGCCACCGCGTCCAGCACCTGGACGGACACCTGGATCTCGCGTCCCTGTTCAAGCCACGTGTACCAGGTGACCCCGACGGCGGCGAGCTGCGCCACCTCCTCGCGGCGCAGCCCCGGCGTGCGCCGCCGGCCGGTCATCGGCAGCCCGACCTGCTCGGGGGTGATCCGCTCCCGGCGGCTGCGGAGGAACGCCGCCAGCTGCTGCCGCCGCGGATCGGCGGACGCTTTCCCGGTGCTTGCCGTGACGGTGGTCAGACTCATTCCATCAGGATGCGCCACTCGTCATCCTGTTTCCAGGTACTTCTTATACCTGGATAAGCACACTCTGGTACCAGGGTGCGGTGCGGCGGATCGTAGGACCGTGACCCAGCAACTGACCGCCACCAGGCCCCTCGCCCCCGCTTCCCCAGCCGCCTCCTCCGCCCCCTCCGCCCCCTCCGCCCCCTCCTCCCCTTCCCTCGGCACCGCCGGACTGGTCACCGTCCTGCTCGGGGCGTTCCTCCCGATGCTCGACTTCTTCATCGTCAACGTCGCGCTTCCGACCATCGACCACGACCTCGCGGCCGGTCCCGCCGTGCTGGAACTGGTCGCCGCCGGGTACGGCATCGCGTTCGCCGTCCTGCTGGTCCTCGGCGGACGGCTGGGCGACATCTTCGGCCGCCGCCGCCTCTTCGTCGCCGGGGCCGCCGCCTTCGCCGTGACCTCGCTCGCCTGCGGGCTCGCCCCCGACGCCTGGTCCCTGGTCGCCGCCCGGGCCGCCCAGGGCGCGTCGGCCGCGCTGCTGATCCCGCAGGTCCTCGGCACCATCACCGCCGCCACCCACGGCGCCCGGCGCGGGCGCGCGCTCTCGGTCTACGGCGCGGTCGGCGGCATCTCGGTGGTCATCGGGCAGGTGCTCGGCGGGATGCTGGTCGCCGCCGACCTCTTCGGCAGCGGCTGGCGCTCGGTCTTCCTGCTGAACGTCCCGTTCGCCCTGCTGGCCCTCGTGCTCGCGCTGCGCTTCGTCCCGGAGAGCCGCGCCGAGCAGGCCGCCAAGGTCGACATCGCCGGCACCGTCCTGCTCACCGCCGCCCTGCTCTCCCTGCTCGTCCCGCTGATGGAGGGCCGCGCCGCCGGCTGGCCGCTCTGGTCCTGGGTGCTGCTGGCCCTGTTCCCGGTGCTCGCCACCGCCTTCGCCCTGGTCGAACGCCGGGCCGAGCACCGCGGCGACACCCCGCTGGTGCCGCCCACCCTGCTGCGCGTCCCCGAGATGCGGCGCGGCCTCGGCATCGCGCTGCCCTACTTCGGCGGGTTCGGCGGCTTCATGTTCGTGATCGCGGTCGCCCTCCAGCAGGGCCTGAACCTCGGCCCGGTCGCGGCCGGCTGGGCACTGGTCCCGATGGCCGTCGGCTACTTCACCGCCTCCCTCTGCGGCCCGCGCCTGATCGGCCGCTTCGGCAGCCGCGTGCTCACCGCCGGCGCCGCCGTCCAGGCCACCGGCCTGGCGACCCTGGCCATCACCGTGCTCGCCGACCCGGACGGCTTCTCCCCGCTGCGGATGGTCCCGGGCGTCGCCCTCGCCGGCATCGGCCAGGGTCTGATCGGCACCCCGCTGTTCCGGGTCGTGCTCTCCAAGGTCCCCGCCGCCCGGGCGGGCGTCGGCAGCGGTGTGCTCGCCACAAGCCAGCAGTCCAGCCTGGCCCTCGGCGTCGCCACCCTGGGCTCCCTCTACCTGTCCCTCTCGCCCACCCTGGGCATGGCCGACACGCTCGCCCTCTGCCTGGGCATCCAGCTCCTGGGATCCTTCACCGTCTTCTACCTGACGACCCGTCTCCCGCGTTCCATCGGCTGACGGCCGGGCCTGGGTCCCCGGGTTCCGGGTCCGTCGTGGCCACCCTCGTCCGGTGGCCACGACGGACCCGCCCTACGTGGTCCCGCCGGGACGCAGCTCGCACCGCCCGTCGACGCACTCGCGCCGCAGCCGCCCCCGCGACACCGTCTCCAGCAGGCCGATCACCCAGCACGTCGGACACCCGCGGAAGGCCAGCACCCCGACCGGCAGCAGGAGCAACGCCACCGGCCCAACGAAGGGAAGCAACGCGAAGGCCCCCAGCAGCGCCGCGAACCCGACGCCTCCCCGCGCCAGATGCCCGGCCAGCGTCCTGCTGGCGAACCCCGACTCCCCGGCCATCACCACTCCCCCGCACCGGTGACGGCACGGACCGCCGCCCGGGCCCGGTGCAGCCGCGACTTCATCGCGGCGGTGCTGAGACCCAGCCGGTCGGCGACCATCCGCCCGCTCAGCCCCTGCACATCACGCATGATCAGCACCCGCCGCTGGTCCGCCGGCAGCGCGGCGATGGCCTCCGCCACCCGCCCGGCCTCCAGCCGCCCCAGCACCTCGTCCTCCGTCGACCGGTACGGCCCCTCCCCCGCCACTGGCCGCTCCCGCAGCGCCAGGCGCGCCCGCCGCAGGCACTCGTTCCGCACGATCCGGAACATCCACGAGGCCAGCGCCCCGGTCGCCCGCAGCATCCCGATCTTGCGGTACAGGATGATCAGCGCCTCCTGCGCCGCGTCCTCGGCGTCCTCCGGTGTGGCACAGAGCGACCGCGCGAACCGCTGCACGTGCGGATGCGCCCCCGACACCAACGCGGCGATCGCCTCCACGTCCCCGTCCTGGGCCGCGGTCACCACCGCGTTCCCCGGCCACGCCCGCCCCTCAGCCACGCCGCCGCCCCCACTTCCGCAGCACCGTCACACTGCACGTCACGATCAACGCCGCGCCGACCGCCACGGCCACCCACACCATCATCACAAGCCTCCTCTACCGCCCCGGCACTCACCGGAGCCACCCATAAGAGGTGGCGACCCCGCGGAAGGATTCACCGACGAACCGGAGCGGACGGATCCGGCGGACGCGTGCACCGGACGCCCTCGCCTGGGCCCGGTCGCCCCCGGCCCCGCGCCACCGCGAGCGCCTCCACCGGCAGCGGACCGCGGCCCCCGCCGGCCCGCCGATCACCGCAGCGTCCGGGACGGCCCACCGGGGCCGAGAAGATCAGGGCAGGGGAACGGGGAAGGCGGCCCCACCGGCAATCGCGGTGGG
>NZ_BAAAKJ010000215.1:45053-49647 GCF_039527695.1 Kitasatospora putterlickiae | reverse complement strand
CCGCCGTCACCGTGGTGCGGCGGCTTGCCGGTGGGGGCCGGGTGGGGGCTATGGCTGCCGGTCGCGGTGGGCGAGGGCGAGGTGGTGGGCGAGGCGGTCGGGGAGCCGGTCGGCTCGGAGGTCGGGGAGGACGTCGGGGAGGACGTCGGGGTGGCGGTCGGGGAGGACGTCGGGGTCGCGGTCGGGGACGGCGAGGACGTGGTCACCGTCACCGTGGCCGTGCACTCCGCGGCCGTCGAGCCGGGCGGGCAGTTGCCGCCGGGCCGCTCGGCCACCACGGTGTTGCGCAGCGTGTGGTCCCCGGCGGCCGGGTCCTTGACCTTCACCGTGTACGTCACCCGGGCGCTGCCGCCGACCGGCAGGTCGCCGGTCCAGCTGAGCACCGGCTGCGCGTAGGACGGGGTGCCGACGGTGGCGGTGGCGTCACCGTTGTACGTGGCGTCGTCGAGGACGGCGCTCAGGTCGTCGGTGACGGTCAGCCCGGTGAGCGCCGCGTTCCCGGTGTTGGTGATGTCCACGTGGTAGGTGACGGTGTCACCGGGGAGGGCCTGGGTCTTGTCGGCGGTCTTGGCGATCCGGTACCCGGCGTGCTCGGCGACGGTGTTGCGCACGGTGTTGCTGGTGCGGTGCTGGTCACGGCCGGTCTGGCCGCCCCGGTAGTCGAGGGAGGCGGTGTCGTCGAGCTTGGTGCCCGGCGCGAGCCCGGCGTCGACCCGGGCGCGGAAGGAGATGGTGGTCTCGGCGCCCGGCGCGAGGTCGGCGGCGGTGCAGGTGACGTTCCGCCCGGAGGCGGTGCAGCCGGTGCCGGAGCCCTCGACGTAGGTGGTGCCGGCGGGCAACACGTCGGTCAGGGTGACGCCGGTGGCGGTGTCGAGGGCTGTGGTGCTGCCGTCGGGGTGCCGGTTGGCGATGGTGAAGGTGTAGGTGATCTCGGCGCCGGGGTCGACGAGCCCGGGCGGGGTGTCCGTGGTGGAGCCGGCCGGGTTGTTGGCCTTGGTGATCTGCAGGTCCGGTTCCAGGGCGTCGACGGCGAGCCAGACCGCCTGCGGGTGCAGGGCGTCGCCCGCGCCGTTGATCCGGAGCACGGCCTGGGTGCTGCCGCCGGGGATCTTGCCGGTGACGTCGATCATCCGGGCGTCGTAGCCGTAGTTGTTGACCGGCGCGGGGTCGCGGGTGGTGATGTTGGTGCCGGTGCCGTCGGCCGCGACGCGGTCGATCCGGCTGGTGAAGGCGTTGTCGGTGGTGACGCCGCCGAACGGGTTGGGCATCTCCAGCAGCGTCAGGTTGTCGACCGAGGAGCCGACCAGCAGCTCGTCGCCCTGGATCGGCACGTCGCCGTCGCCGACGGTGACGCCCATGGTGGCCGGCGGGGCCGTGGCGGGCGTGCGGATGCCGGCGAGGGTGAGCGTCGCGAAGTTGTCCGGGCTGCGCAGCAGCTGGAAGCCGTCCCAGACCTGGAGGTAGCGCAGCGGCTCCGTCTGGTCCTCGTAGGCGACGACCAGCGACCAGCCGCCCCAGCAGCCCACGTTGTTGCCGCCGAAGTTCTGCGCCGAGGAACGCCCGGCGCACGCCTGGATGTCCGCGACGGTGTAGCTGCCCGCACCGGCGGCCTTCACCTGGGCGGTGACGTCCTTGACGCCCGCCCCGGCCAGCAGCGGCTCCGGCGGGTTGCCGCCGACCTGCTGGTCGAACCAGTCGTAGGTGTCGGCGGTGAGCTGCTCGTAGGAGGCGC
Source organism: Kitasatospora putterlickiae (assembly GCF_039527695.1). Classification (NCBI taxonomy): domain Bacteria; kingdom Bacillati; phylum Actinomycetota; class Actinomycetes; order Kitasatosporales; family Streptomycetaceae; genus Kitasatospora; species Kitasatospora putterlickiae. The sequence goes on along the minus strand of NZ_BAAAKJ010000215.1, from coordinate 47,915 downwards.
CGCCCGGCACCTTCCAGGAGACCTGGTTGCCGGCGTTGATGTCCCCGGAGGTGCCGCCCGCGGTGCTGGTGTTGGTCGGGTTGAACTGCCAGTACAGGCGGGCCGACAGCACCTGGGCCCCGGCCGGGATCACCAGCTGCGCGGAGGACGCGTTGTTCCCGGGCGCGTTCGGGTCCGTCTTCACGTACTTGGTGCGGTTGTTGTTGGTGCCCTCGGTGTCGTTGCAGACGGAGCCGTCGCTGTCGTCACAGGTCAGCACCGAGTTCGACGCCATGGTGAGGTTGCCGTGCGCCAGCTGGTCGAGCACCGGGTCGGGACCGATCGGGCGCTGGGTGCCGAGCCCGCGGACGGACTTGCCCGCCGCGGCCGGGGCCTTGCCCGAGGGCCCGGCCGCGGACGTGTCGGCGGACGAGGCCGACGGGGCGGCGGACGCCGCCGGGGCGACGACCAGCGGCGCGAACGGGGCGAGCGCGAGCGCCGAGGCGGCGAGAGCGCCGAGGACCGCCCGGCCGGGCAGACGTCGGGACCGGTGTTCGAGTGCCGGACGTTCCCCACCCGTGGCGGGTGGCATGCGGTCTCTCACGGGTGACTCCAGGGATGTTCGAGGGTACGGGAGGGTGAGGGCGCCCTCCGGGCTGAATCGTGACATTACGTCCAGATTCGACCAGGTCGAATAATATGTCACATGCGCTCAACCGCCGCTCATAAACGGCCGTCACCTCGCTGAGCAGGGCCGGAAATAACCCGTTGGCCGCACAGCGCCCCTTTGTGTCAGCATGACGATATGAGCGACGAACGCACGATCGACCCCGTCGACACCCGTGACCGCGCCGCGCTGACCGCCGCCGTGGCGGCCGGGACGGAGCCCAGGTGGCTGATGTTCTGGGGACACCAGCAGCGGCGGGGCGAGTCGCTCGGAGCCGGGGTGCTGAGCCAGTGGTGGCCCGGCCACCCGTTCACCGTCGACGGCGTCGAGTACACCACCGCCGAGCACTGGATGATGGCGGGCAAGGCCCGGATGTTCGGGGACGAGCGTTCGCTCGCCCGGATCCTGGCGGCGGCGAGCCCCGCCGAGGCCAAGAAGCTCGGCCGCCAGGTCCGGGACTTCGACGACGCGACCTGGACGGCCGGACGGTTCGAGCTGGTCGTCGAGGGCAACGTGGCCAAGTTCAGCCGGCACGAGGATTTGCGCGCCTACCTGCTGTCGACGCGTCAGCGCGTCCTGGTGGAGGCCAGCCCGCTCGACCGGATCTGGGGCATCGGCCTCGGCGCCGACGACGAGCGCGCCCGGCGCCCCGCCGAGTGGCGCGGCGAGAACCTGCTCGGCTTCGCGCTCATGGAGGCCCGCGCCCGGCTGGCGGCGGCCGCCGGGGAGTCGAGCGGCTGAGCACCGCCGGGGTGAGCGCCGACCCGGCGCTCCGGGGGGCGGATGCGCCGGGTCGCTCACCACTTTCGCGCTCCACGCGCTCCTGGACACCACTCGCAAGACGGTGGACGCACTGCCGTAACGCCACCGCCGCATTTCAACGCGAGGATGTCTGGCCGTCAGGGCCAAGTTGGACAGGTTGCGGTGATCATGCGTACACGCCACATGGAACAGCCCCTCACCCCACCCGCGGGCGGCACCGAGGGCGAGCAGACGGCCGTCGAACTCAGGGCGGAACTCGACGAGTTAATCCGTGCCCGGCAGTACGCGGGGCAGCGCGAGCGGCGGCTCGCCGAGGCGCTGCGGGCCCTGCCCGAACGACAGCGGCCGGACGGGGAGCTGCTGCGGCAGCTCACCCAGGCGCGGACGCTGCGCGAAGGGCTGGGCGCCCGCTGCCTGGAGCTGAGCGACCAGCTGAAGGCGCTGGAGGAGCGGTTGCGGCAGCCGGCGCCGCGCCGGTGGATCCCCCGCCAGCCCACCGGAACGCCCGCCGCGCCGCCCACCGCTCCGCCCAGCGGCCCGCAAGCCCCCGCGCCCACGTCCGCCCCCGTCGACCCGCCCGCCGACGAGAGCGGGAACGGAAGCGGAAGCGGGAACGAAGGCGGCACACCCGACGGCGGGCAGACCCGTGCCGCGAAGCAGGCGCCCCCCGCCCCGCCCCGGCGCCGCTCCCCCGGTGAACTGACCGCCCTCGCCGAGCGGATCACCGTGCTGTACCGCCAGGCCTCCCCCGACGAGGCCGCCGCCATCCTGGACCAGGGCGCCGAACACCTCACCCCGCACGACACCGCCCAGCTGGCCGCCCTGCTCGCCCGGCGCGGCCCGGCCGACGCCTCCACGCGCCTGGTGCGCAGCGCCGTCCAGGCCGGCCCCCAGCACGCCGCCGCCACGCTGGCCGAGCTGCGCCAGGCCGGGCTGGCCGAGGAGGCGGGCGGCCTGTTCCACGCGCTGCGCACCTGCCCGGCCGCCGCCCTGCCCGCACTGCTGGACGCCCTGGAGCGGGCCGGGCAGCACGCCGACGGCGCCACCCTGCTCTGGGAGTGGGGCTCCGCGCCGACCGCCGAACTGGCCGCGCTGGCCACCGGGCTCTACCGGGCGGACCGGGTCGCCGACGCCCGGACCCTGCTGCGCCAGGCGGCCGGCCGGCCCACCGGGGACCTCGCCGCGCTCGCCGTCACCATGGCCCCACCGCTGCCCACCCTGCTGCTGGGCGAGCTGCCGGCGCTCCGCCCGCCGGCCGAACTGGTCCGGCTGGCCGCCGCGCTGGTCGGCCGGCCGGACCTCTACGAGGCGCTGCTCACCCCGCTGCTGGACGACCCGGCGCGCCACCGCACCACGCTCGCCGCGATGCGCACGGCCGGCCTGCCGACCACCCCGGCCGCCCGCCGCCGCTCCCGCTGGGGCCGCCGGTGAGACGAAGCGGCCGCGAACGGGAC
>NZ_BAAAKJ010000215.1:40223-45043 GCF_039527695.1 Kitasatospora putterlickiae | reverse complement strand
CACGGAGCCCCCGCCGCCCGGGAGGGGCGGACGGGGGCTCCGTGCGGACGGAAGGACGTCAGCAGCCGATGAGGCGCGCCGCCAGGTAGGACTTCACCTGGTCCAGCGAGACCCGCTCCTGCGTCATGGTGTCGCGCTCGCGCACGGTCACCGCGTCGTCCTCCAGGGTGTCGAAGTCGACCGTCACGCAGAACGGCGTGCCGATCTCGTCCTGGCGGCGGTAGCGCTTGCCGATGGCGCCGGCGTCGTCGAACTCGACGTTCCACGCGGTGCGCAGGTCGGCGGCCAGGCCGCGGGCCTTCGGCGAGAGGTCGGCGTTGCGCGACAGCGGCAGCACCGCGACCTTGACCGGGGCCAGGCGCGGGTCCAGGCGCATGCCGACGCGCTTCTCCATGACGCCCTTGGCGTTCGGCGCCTCGTCCTCGAAGTAGGCGTCGATCAGGAAGGCCAGCAGGGCGCGGTTGAGGCCGGCCGCCGGCTCGATGACGTACGGGAAGTACCGCTCGCCGGACTCCTGGTCGAAGTACTTGAGGTCCTGGCCGGAGGCCTCGCTGTGCACCGTCAGGTCGTAGTCGGTGCGGTTGGCGATGCCCTCCAGCTCGGAGAACTCGGTGCCGCCGAAGTTGAAGCGGTACTCGATGTCCACCGTGCGCTTGGCGTAGTGGGAGAGCTTCTCCTTCGGGTGCTCGAACAGGCGCATGTTCTCGGTGCGCAGGCCGAGGCCGACGTACCAGTCCCAGCGCTGCTGCAGCCAGTACTCGTGCCACTGCTCGTCGTCGCCCGGCTTGACGAAGAACTCCATCTCCATCTGCTCGAACTCGCGGGTCCGGAAGATGAAGTTGCCGGGGGTGATCTCGTTGCGGAAGCTCTTGCCGACCTGGGCGATGCCGAACGGCGGCTTCTTGCGCGAGGTGGTCTGGACGGCCTTGAAGTTGGTGAAGATGCCCTGGGCGGTCTCCGGGCGCAGGTACGCCAGGCCGCTCGCCTCCTCGGTGACGCCGAGGTGGGTCTTCAGCATGCCCGAGAAGTCCTTGGGCTCGGTGAACTGGCCCTTGGTCCCGCAGTCCGGGCAGTTGATGTCCTGGAGGCCGTTCGGCGGCGGGAAGCCGTGCTTGGCCTCGTACCTCTCCTCCAGGTGGTCGGCCCGGTGGCGCTTGTGGCAGGAGAGGCACTCGGTCAGCGGGTCGTTGAAGGTCTTGACGTGGCCGGACGCCTCCCAGACCTCGCGGGCCAGGATCACCGACGAGTCAAGTCCGACGACGTCCTCGCGGGCCTGGACCATCGCGCGCCACCACTGGCGCTTGATGTTCTCCTTGAGCTCGACGCCCAGCGGTCCGTAGTCCCAGGCGGCACGCGTGCCGCCGTAGATCTCGCTGCAGGGGTAGACGAAGCCACGGCGCTTGCTCAGGCTGACGATCGTCTCGATCTTGTCGGCTGCCACAGTGCTCTCTTCAGTACGTACGGCACGGTCAGGGCACGGCTGGTTACGCGTACCCGAATACCTCAGGTTACCGGCCATATGGGTACGGGGTTCAAATCGGTATCGCCGGTACCGGCCCACTCACCGTCACCGCCCGTTCACCCGTCCGAGTGATTTGACAATCATTTCCATCTAATCTGAGAATGGTTGTCATGATGATCCGACGACGTGCCCGCAGCGCCATGGCTCTGACCGCCACCGCCCTCGCCGCCGCCCTCACCCTGACCGCCTGCGGTGACGGCGGGGCCCAGGGCGCGGAGGGCCGGCTGAACGTCGTCGCGTCCTTCTACCCGATGGAGTTCCTCGCCACGAGCATCGGCGGCGAGCACGTGAAGGTCACCGGCCTGACCGCCGCCGGCGTCGAGCCGCACGACCTCGAACTCACCGCCAAGCAGGTCGGGCGCGTCCAGAAGGCCGACGCGATCGTCTACCTCAAGGGCCTGCAGCCCACCGTCGACAAGGCCGTCGAAGGCTCCGACGCCAAGTACCGGGTCGACGCCACCGCCGCCGTCCCGCTGGAGGACCACCACCTCCCGGAGGACCACGCGGAGGGCGACGGCCACGACCACCACCACGACGGGGCGGCCGGCGACCCGCACATCTGGCTCGACCCGGCCCGCTACGCCGCCGTGGCCAGGAGCGTCGGCGCCGAGTTCGCCAAGGCCGACCCGGCGCACGCCGAGGACTACCGCCGCAACACCGACGAACTGGTCGGCCGGCTCACCGCCCTGGACCAGGAGTTCAAGGACGGGCTGAAGGACGCGGGCAACCGCACCTTCGTGACCAGCCACGCCGCCTTCGGCTACCTCGCCGAGGCCTACGGCCTCACCCAGGTCTCCATCAACGGCGTCGACCCCGAGTCCGAGCCCACCCCGGCCCGCCTCGCCGACGTCCAGAAGGCCGCCAAGGAGAACGGCGTCACCACGATCTTCTTCGAGACCCTGGCCAGTCCCCGGCTCGCCGAGACCGTGGCCAAGGACCTCGGCCTCAGGACCGCCGTCCTCGACCCGCTGGAGGGCGTCGAGGACCAGGCCCGGGACGACTACCTGACGGTCATGAGGCGGAACCTGGCCAACCTCCAGGCCGCCCTCGGCACGAACGCGACCGCGAGCACGAACGCGACCGCCACCACCCCCACCAGCTGACGGGACCACCGGCATGACCCCCCCGACACCCCCGGCCGTCCGCCTGCACGACGCCGTCGCCTCACGCGGCGGACGCCCGGTGCTGCGCGGCGTCGACCTCACCGTCCGCCCCGGCGAAGTGGTCGCCCTGCTCGGCGCCAACGGCTCCGGCAAGTCCACCACCGTCAAGGCCGTCACCGGCGCCGTGCCGCTGGAGCGCGGCGGCCTGGACCTGTTCGGCACCCCGCTCGCCCGCTTCCGCGCCTGGCACCGGATCGGCTACGTCCCGCAGCGCACCACCGCCGCCTCCGGCGTCCCCGCCACCGTGCGCGAGGTCGTCTCCACCGGCCGGCTGCCGCTGCACCGGCTGCTGCCCTTCCGCCGCGCCGACCGCACCGCCGTGGACCGCGCGCTGGCCGCCGTCGGCATGCTCGACCGGGCCCGCGACGGCGTCGCCGACCTCTCCGGCGGCCAGCAGCAGCGGGTGCTGATCGCCCGCGCGCTGGCCGGCTCCCCCGACCTGCTGATCATGGACGAGCCGATGGCCGGCGTGGACGCCGCCAGCCAGCAGGTGCTCGCCGACACCCTGCGCGCCGAGGTCGCACGCGGCGCCGCCGTCCTGCTGGTGCTGCACGAACTCGGGCCGCTGGAACCGCTGATCGACCGCGCCGTGGTGCTCCGCGACGGCTGCGTCGCGCACGACGGCCCGCCCGTGCCCAACACCGGCCTGCACGCCCTGCCCGGCCACGACCACGTCCACCCGCACGCCGACCACGGCCACGACCACGAACGGATCCGGGGACTGCTGTCATGACCGAGATGCTTGGCTACGACTTCATGCAGCGGGCGCTGATCGCCGCCGTCCTGGTCGGTGTCACCGCCCCCGCCGTCGGCGTCTACCTGGTGCAGCGCCGCCAGGCCCTGCTGGGCGACGGCATGGGCCACGTCGCGATGACCGGCGTCGGCCTCGGCTTCATCTTCCAGACCAGCCCGGTCTGGACGGCCGTCGTGGTCTGCGTGCTCGGCGCCGTCACCATGGAACTGGTCCGCGCGCGCGGCAACCAGCGCGGCGACCTCGCCCTCGCGATGCTCTTCTACGGCGGCATGGCCTGCGGCAAGCTGCTGGTCTCCAAGTCCGCCCAGGCGGGCGCCGGTTCACTGGAGAGCTACCTCTGGGGCTCCATCCTGACCGTCTCCCCCGCCGACCTGGCCGCGATCGCCGCGCTCGGCGCCGTCGTCATCGCCGTCACCCTGGGCCTGCGCCGCCAGCTCTTCGCGATCTGCCAGGACGAGGACTTCGCCAAGGTCACCGGTGTCCCGGTGCGGCTGCTCAACCTGCTGCTCGCGGTGATGGCCGCGGTCACCGTCACCGTCGCCATGCGGGTGGTCGGCCTGCTGCTGGTCAGCGCGCTGATGGTAGTCCCGGTGGCCGCCGCCCAGCAGCTCACCCGCTCCTTCGCCGCGACCCAGGCCGGCGCGATCGCGGTCGGCGTGATCGTCGCACTGGCCGGCGTCACCGGCTCCTACGAGCTCGACGTGCCCTCCGGCCCGGCCATCGTGCTGCTCGCCATCGCGGTGTTCGCGGTGTTCAGCGCGATCGCCGCACCGCTCGCCCGGCGCCGCCACCGCGGCACTCCCGACGCCGGACCGCAGGTCTGCGACGTCCGGCTGCCGGACCCGCAGCGGGCGGACGCCGCCACTCCGGCGCCCGGTGCGGGGCTGGCACAATGAGGTGCCAGCCGCCCACACCCCCAGGAGGACCCACGGTGACCACCGCAGGCCCGTCGCCGCGAGCCCGATCGACCCGGCAGCGCGCCGCCGTCTCGGCGGTCCTGGACGAGATCGAGGACTTCCGCAGCGCGCAGGAGCTCCACGACATGCTGAAGCACCGGGGCGACTCGGTCGGCCTCACCACCGTCTACCGGACGCTCCAGTCGCTCGCCGACGCCGGCGAGGTCGACGTCCTGCGCACCGCCGACGGCGAGGCCGTCTACCGCCGGTGCAGCAGCGGACACCACCACCACCTGGTCTGCCGCCAGTGCGGTGCCACCGTCGAGGTCGAGGGCCCGGCCGTCGAGCGCTGGGCCAACTCGGTCGCCGCCGAGCACGGGTTCAGCGACATCGCGCACACCCTGGAGATCTTCGGCACCTGCGAGGAGTGCGCGAGCAAGATCTGAACCGCACCGGAACGGCGCGAGGGCCCGCGGGAGTTCGTC
>NZ_BAAAKJ010000215.1:37485-40218 GCF_039527695.1 Kitasatospora putterlickiae | reverse complement strand
CGAGGGCCCGCGGGAGACGAACTCCCGCGGGCCCTCGCGCCGTTCCGGTGCGCTCAGCGCTGCGCCGGCACCTCGGCGGCCAGCTCGGCCGGCACCTCGTTCGGGATCGCCCCGCCGAACCGGCGGTCGCGCATCGCGTACTGCTCGCAGGCCCGCCACAGGTCGCGGCGGTCGAAGTCCGGCCAGAGCACGTCCTGGAACACGAACTCCGCGTACGCCGACTGCCAGAGCAGGAAGTTGGACGTCCGCTGCTCGCCGCTGGGCCGCAGGAACAGGTCCACGTCCGGCATGTCCGGGTGGTACAGGTACTTGGCGAGGGTCTTCTCGTTGACCTTCCTCGGGTCCAGCCGGCCCGCTGCCACATCGGCCGCGATGGCCGCCGCGGCGTCCGCGATCTCGGCCCGGCCACCGTAGTTGACGCACATGTACAGGGTGACGGCGTCGTTGTCCTTGGTCTGCTCCTCGGCGACCTGGAGCTCCTGGACGACGCTCTTCCACAGCTTGGGCATCCGGCCCGCCCAGCGCACCCGCACGCCCATCGCGTCCATCTCGTCGCGGCGGCGGTGGATGACGTCGCGGTTGAAGTTCATCAGGAACTTCACCTCGTCGGGTGAGCGCTTCCAGTTCTCGGTGGAGAACGCGTACAGCGAGATGTTCTTCACGCCCAGCTCGATCGCGCCCTTCAGCACGTCCAGCACGACGCCCTCGCCGACCTTGTGGCCCTCGGTGCGCGGCAGCCCCCGCTCCTTCGCCCAGCGGCCGTTGCCGTCCATGACGATCGCGACGTGGTTGGGGACCAGCTCGCCGGGGATCTTCGGGGGCCGGGCGCCGCTGGGGTGCGGGGTCGGGGGGAGGTACTCCCGCTGCTTGCCGCCGCCGAAGAGCCGTCGCGCTGCCATGTGCTCACTTCTCCACGTATCTCATCGAGCGGATGCCCCGCTCCAGGTGCCACTGCAGATAGGCCGCGACCAGGCCGCTGCCCTCCCGCCAGTACCTCGGCTCGCAGGCGTCGGCCGCCGGCCAGTCCCCTGACAGCAGCGCCCCGAGCAGTACCAGTGTCTCAGGGGAGGGTACGGCACATCCGGGAACCCGGCAGTCCGCGCAGAGGACGCCGCCCGCCTGGAGCGAGAAGAACCGGTTGGGGCCCTCCATACCGCACTTGGCGCAGTCGTCGAAGCTCGCGCCGTACCCGTTGACCGCGAGCGAGCGCAGCAGGAACGCGTCCAGCACCAGGTGCGACTCGTGCAGCCCGGCCGCCAGCGTGCGCAGGCCCCCGACCAGCAGCAGGTACTGCTGGACGGCCGGCTGGCCCTCGTTCTCGGCGAACCGTTCCGCCGTCTCCAGCATGGCCGTGCCGGCGGTGTAGCGGCCGTAGTCGGCGACGATCGGACCGCCGTACGGGGCGATCGTCTCCACCTGGGTGCACAGCGGCAACCCGCGCCCGACCAGCTCACTCCCCCGGCTGAAGAACTGCACGTCCACGTGCGAGAACGGCTCCAGGCGCGCGCCGAACTTCGACTTGGTCTTGCGCACCCCGCGCGCCACCGCGCGCACCTTGCCGTGGTTGCGGGTGAGCAGGGTGATGATCCGGTCGGCCTCGCCGAGCTTCTGCGCCCGGAGCACCACGCCGTCGTCCCGGAAGAGGCTCATGCGCCCGCCTCGCCGCGACGGGCCTCGAACAGTGTGGACATCCCACCATTGTCCCCCAGCCGCCCCGACCCGGCGGACAGCCGTGTACCCGCACCGGGCCGTGGGGGATCGCCGAACGGTGCGGGTCACGGCGGGCCCCGGAGGGGTGTGGGCCCGGTTCGTGGGGGTCCGGTGGAGGGCGGGTCGCTAATAGGGGGCCCGGGTGGCCGCCTCCAGCAACGCCCCCACCCGTGCCTGCGGCAGGTCCAGGCAGCGCCCGACGGCGTCCAGCGCGTCCCGCTCCTGCGGCCGGTACCGGCCGTCGGCCAGGGCGATCGCCGCGCCCTGCAGCAGGAGCCGCTCCCGGCCCGGCTGAGCCAGGTGCGGGGCGAGCGGCTCCAGCACCGCGTGCAGTTCCACGGCCAGCCCGCCGGCCATGCCGTGCGCGTCGTACAGTTCGCCGCCGAGGCCGGAGAGCGCCGCCAGCGCGGCCAGCACCTGCGCCTCGCCGCAGTCCTCGAAGCCGGCGTCCCGGACCGCCGCGCAGGCGGCCTCGCGGGCCGCGCGGTGCGCGGTGCCGCCGGCGGCCAGCAGGGCCAGCGCGACGGTGTACTGCGCGTCGCGCAGCATTCCGCCCAGGCGCACGCAGGTGGGCTGCTCCAGGCTCTCCACCCCGAACCGGCCGTGACAGCTGGTGCACTGCACACTGCCGATCACCGGTCCGAGCGGAAGCACCGGGGTCCCCAGCAGCCGCAGCCACCGCCGGCCGTGCTGCCGGCGGTAGTTGCGGTCCCCGCCGCAGCCTGGACAGAAGAAGTCACCGAGAACGTCAGTCCGCCACCGAGGGCGAACACCCCACATCCCTGTCACGGCGCCACTCCCCAGACATGGCAGGCGGCCTGCACAACAATGGGCAGGTCACGCGACCGGCCGCCGGGCCGTCCCACCGACCCGGCCTTCCGGTGGGACGATGTTGCCACGGTTGCCGACACGTGTCAGTACTTCGAACGGCCCGAACCCCGAAAAAATGTGGCGCAGGACACAGGCCGCGCGCCCCGGGCCCCCCGCCCGCCCGGCCGGTCCCGGGAACGCCGCCGGGCCGCC
>NZ_BAAAKJ010000215.1:30578-37466 GCF_039527695.1 Kitasatospora putterlickiae | reverse complement strand
GAAGGGGACGGCCCGGCGATGACCACTCGTACGAACTACCCGCGACGCGCCCGGTTGACGGCGCTGATGATCGCCTTCAGCGAGGCCAGCACGGTGTTGCCGTCGATCCCGACGCCCCACAGCACCCGGCCGTCCACCGCGCACTCGACGTACGCGGCGGCCTGGGCGTCGCCGCCCTCGCTCAGCGCGTGCTCGGCGTAGTCCAGCACCCGTACGTCCACGCCGATCTGCGCCAGCGCGTCGGCGAACGCCGAGACCGGGCCGTTGCCGGTACCGGCCAGGGTCACCGGCACGCCGTCCACCACGGCCTCGGCGGTCAGCGCGTCCCGGCCGTCCTCGGTGGTCAGGGTGCGCGAGCCGCTCAGCGAGATCCGGCCCCACGGGTTCACCGTGGTCGGCAGGTACTCGTCCTCGAAGACCCGCCAGATCTCGCCCGGGGTGACCTCGCCGCCCTCGGCGTCGGTCTTGGCCTGGATGATCCGGGAGAACTCGATCTGCATCCGGCGCGGCAGGTCCAGCTTGTGGTCGTTCTTCAGCACGTACGCCACGCCGCCCTTGCCGGACTGGCTGTTGACCCGGATGACCGCCTCGTAGGTGCGGCCGACGTCCTTCGGGTCGATCGGCAGGTACGGCACGCCCCAGGTGTGCTCCTCGACCGGCACGCCCGCCGCGGCCGCGTCCGCCGCCAGGACGTCGAAGCCCTTCTTGATGGCGTCCTGGTGCGAGCCGGAGAAGGAGGTGTACACCAGGTCGCCGGCGTACGGGTGGCGCGGGTGCACCTCCATCTGGTTGCAGTACTCGGCGGTGCGGCGCACCTCGTCGATGTCGGAGAAGTCGATCTGCGGGTCCACGCCCTGCGAGAACAGGTTCATGCCCAGGGTCACCAGGTCGACGTTGCCGGTCCGCTCGCCCTGTCCGAACAGGCAGCCCTCGATCCGGTCGGCGCCGGCCATGTAGGCCAGCTCGGCGGAGGCGACGGCGGTGCCCCGGTCGTTGTGCGGGTGCGCCGACAGGCAGACGAACTCCCGGCGCGACAGGTTGCGCGACATCCACTCGAACTGGTCGGCCTGGACGTTCGGGGTGGCCCGCTCGATGGTGGCCGGCAGGTTCAGGATGATCTCGCGGCCCTCGCCCGGCTGCCAGACGTCCATCACCGCCTCGCAGACCTCCAGGGCGAAGTCCAGCTCGGTGTCGACGAAGATCTCCGGCGAGTACTGGTAGCCGAAGACGGTCTCCTCGCCCAGCAGCTTCTCGGCGTACTCCATCACCAGCCGGGTGCCCTCGGTGGCGATCGCCTTGGTGGCCGCCCTGTCGTTGCGGAACACCACCCGGCGGAACAGCGGCGCGGTCGCGTTGTACAGGTGCACGGTCGCGCGCGGCGCTCCGACCAGCGACTCGACGGTCTTCTCGATCAGCTCCTCGCGCGCCTGGGTCAGCACCGAGATGGTGACGTCCTCGGGGATCGCCCCCTCCTCGATCAGCGAGCGCACGAAGGCGTGGTCGGTGGCCCCGGAGGAGGGGAAGCCGACCTCGATCTCCTTGTAGCCCATCGCGACCAGCAGGTCGAACATCTTGCGCTTGCGGGCCGGGGACATCGGGTCGATCAGCGCCTGGTTGCCGTCCCGCAGGTCGGTGGAGAGCCAGCGCGGCGCCTTGGTGATCACCTTCGACGGCCAGACGCGGTCCGGCAGGTCGACGGTGCCGAAGGGCAGGTAGCGGCCGTGCCGCATGCCGGACGGCCGCTGGCGCACCGAGTCGGCGGTGATCGGGGTGGGGCGGTCGACGAAGGCCCGGGCGGCGGCGACGGGCGCGGCGGAGCTCTGCTCGGTCATGGAGGTGAGTCTCGGCTTCCTGTGATGCGTGGTGCGGGCTGGTCGGGGCGGTGTCCTCACCCGACTCGGCCGGCCTGCTGCCGCTCGCGACCCGCCAGGGGTCACCCGATTCAGCGCGCAGCACAGTCCCCGCGGCGAGGGAGCCGGCCCTGGTGGACTACAGGCCCTCGACGCGGCAGCTAAGAAGAAGCAGCCCGTTGCGCATGATGCGGCCCAGCCTAACCCAGCGCCGCGCGACCCCGAAGCGGGCCGCCCGGTCTTCCCATTCCTTGAGACGGCGCGCGGATGCGGGCGGACGGCGCGCAATCCTGTCCGCGCCGGTGACAACACGTCATCAATGCCTCACTCTGGGCCACATGACAGCCGAATCGACGCTCTGCGCGATCGTTCCGCCGTACGTCCTGGACCGCCTCGCCGAGGACGGTCATGAGCCCGCCGCCCGCTCACTCGCCCTCGACGCCGCGCACCGGTCCGCACGGCTCACCGCCGTACCGCCCGCCGGGGCCTCCGCCGACCGCCTGGAACGGGTGATCTCCGACGCCGGGCACCGCGAACGCCTGCCCGGCCGCACCGTCCGCCGGGAGGGCGAGAACCCCCTCCCCGACCAGTCCGCCAACCGCGCCTACGACGGACTCGGCGCCACCTGGACACTGTTCTCCGCCGTCTACGGGCGGCACTCCATCGACGACCAGGGCCTGCGGCTGGACGCCACCGTCCACTACGGCCAGGACTACGACAACGCCTTCTGGGACGGCCAGCGCATGGTCTTCGGCGACGGCGACGGCGTGGTGTTCGGCGACTTCACCGCCTGCGTCGACGTCATCGGCCACGAACTCGCCCACGGCGTCACCCAGTTCACCGCCGGCCTGGAGTACCGCAACCAGCCCGGCGCGCTCAACGAGTCGGTCTCCGACGTCTTCGGCTCACTGGTCAAGCAGTACGCGCTGCGGCAGAACGCCGACGCGGCGGACTGGCTGATCGGCGCCGGACTGCTCGCCCCCGGCGTGCAGGGGGTCGCGCTGCGCTCGATGAAGGCGCCCGGCACCGCGTACGACGACCCCCGGCTGGGCAAGGACCCGCAGCCCGCCCACATGCGCGACTACGTGCGCACCGCGCGGGACAACGGCGGGGTGCACATCAACTCGGGCATCCCCAACCACGCCTTCTACCTGCTCGCCACCGCGCTCGGCGGCCCGGCCTGGGAGCGCGCCGGCCGGATCTGGTACGACGCGCTGACCGGCCGGCGGCTGCCCGCCGAAGCCGACTTCACCGCCTTTGCCCGGGCCACCGTGGCCGCCGCGAAGGCCCGCTACCCGGAGCCGGAGGTGGCCGACACGGTCACCGCGTCCTGGGCGAAGGTCGGCATCAGCCCGACTTGAGTCGCGCTTAAGTCAAGGTCCTGGAAAACCCCGGCGAACGCCATCGCTGGGTAGCACCATGGACACCATGCGTATCCAGGTGACCCGGACCGGCGGCCTCGCGGGACACGTCCGCCGCGCGGAGCTCGACACCACCGAGCGGGTGGACGCCCCGCACGTGCACGCGCTCGCCCGCGAGGCCGTCGCGGGCGGGCTGCGCACCCCCTCCTACGGGGTGCCGGACGGCTTCCACTACGAGATCACCGTCGACGGGCGGACCGTGCACTGCGCGGACCCCAAGCTCACCGAGTCCCAGCGCGAACTGGTCTCCCTGGTCCTGCGCGAAGGCGCGTAGGCCCTGGGCGCGTAGGCGCGCGCGGGCACGGGCGCGGCCGTGCACGGACGCGCCGGACCGGTCACAGCCAGCCGTCGAGGGAGGCCAGGAAGCCCGGGAGGTCGTCCCGGTGGATGGTGTGGCCGGCCCCGGCCACCGTGCGGACCTCGTAGCCGAGGCCGCGCAGGGCCGCGGCGTCCTCGGGCCCGATCAGCCAGCTGTTGTCGGCGAGCTGCACCAGTGAGGGCACCGCCGGGGCGCCGGGCAGCGCGGCCTCGTCGTACAGCGCGGAGAGCGCCAGCGCGCTGTCCGGGTCCCACAGGGCCAGGGTGGCCAGCTCGACGTCCACGGCGGCGGCGTCCCAGCGCGGGTTGACCGCGCTGATCTGCGCCCGGGTGGCCTGCTTGAACTGGACGAAGACCGCCGGGTCGAAGAGCCCCGGCTGGGCGAACCTCCAGGCCGGGTCGGAGTAGACCGCCCGGGCCGGCCGCAGCCGCTCGACGGCGTGCAGCAGGGTCAGCCCGCCCAGCGAGTGGCCGATGGCCAGGTCGGCGCCCTGCGGCAGGGTGTCGACCAGGTCGTCGGCGAACCGCTCCGGACGGTAGCGGTCCGCCGGGGTGGCACCGTCGCCGCGCGGGCTGGCGCCGTGGCCGCGCAGGTCGACCGCGATCACCCGGTAGCCGCGCTCGGCGAGCGCCGGGCCGACCGACCGCCAGGTGCGGTGGTCGGACATGATCCCGTGGACCAGCAGCGCGACCCGGTCGCCGGTGCCCCACTCACGCGTGTGCAGCTTCACGCCGCCACCCCCTCCCCGCCGGTCAGAAGCCGAGCTTGCGCAGCTGCTTCGGGTCCCGCTGCCAGTCCTTGGCGACCTTGACGTGCAGGTCCAGGAAGACCGGGGTGCCGAGCAGCGCCTCGATGTGCTTGCGGGCGGTGGTGCCGACGTGCTTGAGCCGGGCGCCCTTGGCCCCGATCACGATCGCCTTCTGGCTCTGCCGCTCGATGTAGACGTTGGCGTGGATGTCGAGCAGCGGCCGGTCGGCCGGACGGCCCTCGCGCGGCAGCATCTCCTCGACCACGACGGCCAGCGAGTGCGGCAGCTCGTCGCGGACGCCCTCCAGCGCGGCCTCGCGGATCAGCTCGGCCACCATGATCTGCTCGGGCTCGTCGGTGAGGTCGCCGTCCGGGTAGAGCGGCATGCCCTCCGGCAGCAGCTTGCTGATCAGCTCGCCGACCAGCTCGACCTGCTTGTCACCGACGGCCGAGACCGGGATGATCTCGGCCCATTCGATGCCGAGCTCGGCGCCGAGCTGATGGACGGCGATCAGCTGCTCGGCCAGCCGCTTGGAGTCGACCAGGTCGGTCTTGGTGACGATGGCCACCTTGGGGGTCTTCTTGATCTCGGCGAGCTCCTTGGCGATGAACTTGTCGCCGGGGCCGAGCTTCTGGTCGGCGGGCAGGCAGAAGCCGATCACGTCGACCTCGGCCCAGGTGGAGCGGACCAGGTCGTTGAGGCGCTCGCCGAGCAGGGTGCGCGGCTTGTGCAGGCCGGGGGTGTCCACCAGCACCAGCTGGGCGTCCGGGCGGTGCACGATGCCGCGGACGGTGTGCCGGGTGGTCTGCGGGCGGTCGGAGGTGATCGCGACCTTCGTCCCCACCAGAGCGTTGGTCAGGGTCGACTTGCCCGCGTTGGGTCGGCCGACGAAGCACGCGAAGCCGGAGCGGTACGAGGAGGAAGGGGCATTCATGGGCCCCATTCTCCCTGATCACCCCCACCGGGGCGGACACCGCCCGTCCGGGCCCTCACTTCTTCCCCCCGAACACCGCGCCCAGGCCCCAGCCGAGGACGAGCAGCAGGAAGGCGACCGAGCCCCAGAGCCAGAACGGCGACCCGGTCTCCTGCCACTTCCCCATGCCCATCACGCCCAGCAGCAGCCCCGCGAAGAACGCGAACGGCCCCATCGCCCAGCCCCCTCACCGCGCCGGTTCCCCGCGCCGTTTCCCACCCGTCCCCGGTGAGATTATCCGGGGATTCAGGGGTCCCGGAACGCGCCGGCGCCCGGGGCGCGCACCCCGGGCGCCGCAGGGGCCGCGCGCTCTCAGCGGGCCTCGGCCGAGACGCGCAGGGCGCCGTCCGGCCCGGCCAGCAGCAGCGGGGTGCCCGCGCCGCCGAGGTCCCGCACCGCCGCCAGGTCGGCCTCCGAGGGCTGCTCGGCCTCGGTCACCACGGCCGCCGCCTCCAGCGACTTCGCACCGCTGGCCACCGCCATCGCCACCGCCGTCTGCACCGCGCTCAGCCGCAGCGACTCCAGCGCGACCGTCCCGGCCACATAGGTGCGGCCGGTCTCGTCACGCACCGCGGCCCCCTCCGCGACGCCGTTGCGGGCGCGGGCGGAGCGGGCCAGGGTGATGATCTTCTTGTCTTCGGGGTCCAGCTCGACCATGTCACTCATGCCCAGGAGCATAGGCCCCGGAACCGGCGGCCTCCTCAGTGCCCGATCGGGTTGGGCGGCCCGGGCCGCATCACCTTCACGAAGGTCTTGGGACCGGTCGGCAGCGCCTCTTCCTCCTCCACGCGCTTGCGCCAGTACGGGTTGTCGTGCGGCAGGTGGCCGCTGACCCGCCCGTACATCCCGAACGCGGTGATCACCACGCCGAAGGCGAAGGCGAAGATCACGTTGTGGATGCCGAAGTTCAGGATGTTGGCGTCCGGCCGTTCGAGCACCGTCAGCCCGTAGAACCCGGACAGGATGAACAGCGCCCCGGCCCCCATGTTCAGGTTCGCGGCGAAGTTCCCGCCGATGACCGCGCCGATCACCAGGAGCCCGCCCACCACGATGGACAGGATGCTCAGCGCGCCGTTGGTGGACATCCCGGCGATCTCATCGCCCTCGGTGGACAGGAAGCCCGGATGGTCGGCCAGCCCCAGGCAGCCGAACACGATCAGGAAGATCCCGCCGAGCCCCGCCCCGATCCGCCAGACCAGCACCAGTTTGTGGTCGACGGGCAGTTCGTCTTGCAGCTTCATGGCGACCTCCGAAGGTGGCCGTAGCGCCGGCTAGCCGTACGGGTGGCTGCCCTGCATGTGCGGCACCTCGTGCATGTACAGCGAGCCGCACTGCTGGCAACCCCGAAGGCCGGTCCCCCACTCCTGCTCCGGCCGGGTCTCGGCCTCGGCGGGCATGGTCCGGCCGCACAGCGCGAGGGCCGGGTCCTTCCCCCGCACGACGTGCCAGACCTTCACCCCGCCCGCCCTCCCCTGCGGGCCGTACTCCGCGCGAAGTTGGTGAGTCATGCCTCCCATCGTCGCCCCGTACGCACCCGAACGCTACTCGCCGCCCTCCCGGCCCGCCGCCGCCCCGGC
>NZ_BAAAKJ010000215.1:26978-30563 GCF_039527695.1 Kitasatospora putterlickiae | reverse complement strand
GGGGCGGCGACGACGGAGCCGATGCGGTTGCGGCGGCCGGCGGAGCTCTCGGCGGTCAGCCGGATGGCGGTCAGGCCGCCCGGGACCTCCTCGGGCAGCGGGATCTCGCAGGACGAGCCGGGGATCGGGACCCGGCCCAGGTGCTTGGCCAGCAGGCCGCCGACCGTCTCGACGTCCTCGTCCTCCAGCTCGATCCCGAACAGCTCGCCGAGGTCCTCCACCAGCAGCCGCGCGGTGATCCGGTACGAGCCGTCCCCGAGGTCCTCCACCGGGGGGATCTCCCGGTCGTACTCGTCGGTGATCTCGCCGACGATCTCCTCCAGGATGTCCTCGATGGTGACCAGGCCGGCCGTGCCGCCGTACTCGTCGATCACGATCGCCACGTGCGAGCGCATCTGCTGCATCTCGCGCAGCAGGTCGGCGGCCGGCTTGGAGTCCGGCACGAACACCGCCGGGCGCAGCACCGCGCCGACCTCGTCGGACTCCGAGTCCCGGTTGATGTGGGTGCGGCGCACCAGGTCCTTGAGGTAGACGATGCCGACCACGTCGTCCTCGTTGTCGCCGACCACCGGGATCCGCGAGAAGCCCGAGCGCAGCGCCAGGGTCAGCGCCTGCCGCACGGTCTTGTGCCGCTCGATCATCACCAGGTCGGTGCGCGGCACCATCACCTCGCGGACGATGGTGTCGCCCAGCTCGAAGACCGAGTGCACCATCCGGCGCTCCTCGTCCTCGATGACGTCGTTCTTCTCCGCCAGGTCGACCAGGGACCGCAGCTCCGCCTCGGAGGCGAACGGGCCCTCCTTGTAGCCCTTGCCCGGGGTCAGGGCGTTGCCGAGCAGGATCAGCAGCCGCGGGATCGGGCCGAGGATCCGGGCCAGCGGCAGCAGCACGAAGGAGGCCGCGGTCGCGGTGGTGAGCGGGTGCTGGCGGCCGATCGTGCGCGGCGAGACGCCCACCGCCACGAAGGACACCAGCACCATCACGCCGAACGCCAGCAGCACGGCCTGCCAGGTCGTGTCGATGGTGCGCACGCACACCACGGTGACCAGGACCGCCGCCGCCATCTCGCTGGCCACCCGGATCAGGGTGGCCAGGTTGAGGTAGCGGATCGGGTCGGTGGCCAGCGCCAGCAGCCGGGCCGAGCCCTTGCGCCCGGAGCGCACGGCCTCCTCCGCCCGGAACCGGGAGACCCGGGAGATGCCCGCCTCGGCGCACGCGGCCAGCCAGCCGAGCACGACGAGCAGCACGGCACCGAGGATGAAACTCGTACTCTCACCACTCACAGGGGTTCGGGCTCCGCGCTCAGTGGGTGGTGGGGGCCGGGGAGATGCCGCCCAGGCCCCGCTCGGCCCGCCAGCCGTCGAGGATCGCCTTCTGGAGGCCGAACATCTCGGCCTCCTCGTCCGGCTCCTCGTGGTCGTAGCCGAGCACGTGCAGCACGCCGTGCACGGTGAGCAGCTGGAGCTCCTCGTCCATCGAGTGCTTCGACGGGGCCGCCTTGCCCTGCTGCTCGGCGACCTCGGGGCAGAGCACGATGTCGCCGAGCAGGCCCTGCGGCAGCTCCTCGCCCTCCTTGCCGGGGCGCAGCTCGTCCATCGGGAAGGACATCACGTCCGTCGGCCCCGGGAGGTCCATCCACTGGATGTGCAGCTCCTCCATCGCCGCCCCGTCCACCAGGATCACGGACAGTTCGGACTGCGGGTGGATCCGCATCTTGTCCAGTGCGTAGCGGGCGACGGCGAGGATGGCCTCCTCGTCGACGTCCCAACCGGACTCGTTGGCGATGTCGATCGACATGACGGGCTGGTTACTCAGCTTTCGGTGCGATGGGACTGTCGGGGTGCGCGCGAGCCGCGCCGCTGGGCGGGCTTGACCGGGAGGCGGCGCTCCTCGGTCTCCTGGGTCTCCTGGCGGGCGTCCCAGCGCTCGTACGCGTCCACGATCCGGCCGACCAGCTTGTGGCGGACCACGTCGGTGCTGGTGAGGACGGAGAAGTGGATGTCGGGCACGTCGGCCAGGATCTCCTGGACGACCTTGAGTCCGCTGCGGGTGCCGCCCGGGAGGTCGATCTGGCTGGTGTCGCCGGTGACGACCACCCGGGAGTTGAACCCGAGGCGGGTGAGGAACATCTTCATCTGCTCGGGCGAGGTGTTCTGGGCCTCGTCGAGGATGATGAAGGCGTCGTTGAGGGTGCGGCCGCGCATGTAGGCGAGCGGCGCGACCTCGATGGTCCCGGCGGCCATCAGGCGCGGGATGGAGTCGGGGTCCATCATGTCGTGCAGCGCGTCGTACAGCGGGCGCAGGTACGGGTCGATCTTCTCGTAGAGGGTGCCGGGCAGGAAGCCCAGCCGCTCCCCCGCCTCGACGGCCGGGCGGGTCAGGATGATCCGGTTGACCTCCTTGGCCTGCAGGGCCTGGACGGCCTTGGCCATCGCCAGGTAGGTCTTGCCGGTGCCGGCCGGGCCGAGGCCGAAGACGATCGTGTGCTTGTCGATCGCGTCGACGTAGCGCTGCTGGTTGAGGGTCTTGGGGCGGATGGTGCGGCCCCGGTTGGACAGGATGTTCGCGGTGAACACCTGCGACGGCGCCGGGCTGTCGGGGTCCTCCGCGGCACCGCGGAGCATGGCGATGGAACGCTCCACGGCGTCCTCCGTCAGGGGTTGGCCGGTGCGCAGCACCAGCATCATCTCGCTGAACAGCTGCTTGACGAGGGCCACCTCGGCGCGGGCGCCGGTGGCGGTCACCTCGTTGCCGCGGACGTGGATGTCGGCGGCGGGGAAGCCCTGCTCGATCACCCGCAGCAGCGAGTCGGCGGCACCGAGCAGGGTGACCATCGGATGCTTCTCGGGGATGACGATCCGGGCGCTGACGCGGCCGTCGTCGGCCGGCTCGGGGCGCGGCCGCCCATTGGTACGGGTCTGCGATGTGTCACTCATAGGTCGGCGCTGGGGCCTGCCTCATCCCATCCGTGTCTCGTGGTGCCGCTGGGTCTCTCCGGGGCACCAGGGTACGCCGCGCACGTGATCGACGCGGCGGGCGGCGGGGCCGCACCCGACGATGCTGCGGCAGATCGCCCGGGTGGCGCGAACGGTTTTCCACGCCGTTCACCGGCCGGGCGGCATCGGGGGCCGCGGGCGGGGCGGTCATCCGCTCCGGGGCGGTACTGGTACCCGGGCGAGGTCCTCGGCAAGCACGATCGGGCCGTCGAAGTGCTTGCGGGCGTCGGCGAGGTGCTGGCCGAGGTCCGGGTAGCGCTGGGAGAAGTGGGTCAGCACCAGGGTGCGGGCGCCGGCCTCGGCGGCGACCTTGCCGGCCTGGCCGGCGGTGAGGTGGCCGTGGTCCTCGGCGAGCCGGGCGTCGGCGTCGGTGAAGGTGGCCTCGACGACCAGCAGGTCGGCGCCCTCGGCGAGCTCGTGCACGCCCTCGCAGAGCCGGGTGTCCATGACGAAGGCGAACCGCTGGCCGGGCCGGGGCTCGCTCACCTCGTCCAGGGTGACCCGCCGGCCGTCCGCCTCGATCGCGCCGGTCCGCTGGAGCCGGCCGACGTCCGGGCCGCCGATGCCCAGGGCGGCCAGCCTTTCGGGC
>NZ_BAAAKJ010000215.1:24404-26945 GCF_039527695.1 Kitasatospora putterlickiae | reverse complement strand
CAGCCGGAAGCCGAAGGACTCCACCGGGTGGGAGAGCCGGACGGCGTCGAGCGCGAAGCGGGCGCCGGGCGCCGGCAGCGGGCCGGGCTCCTCGATCGGGCGGGGCCGCAGCACGGCCGTCTCGTGGAAGGCGGTGGCGTGGCGCAGCCGCTCGAAGTACACCTCGCCGGAGGCCGGGAAGTAGACGTCCACCGGGTGCGGGACGCGGTCGAGGTTGATCCGCTGGATCACCCCGGCGAGGCCGAGGCTGTGGTCGCCGTGGAAGTGCGTGACGGCGATCCGGGTGAGCTGGGTGGCGGAGACCCCGGCGCGCAGCATCTGGCGCTGGGTGCCCTCGCCGGGGTCGAACAGCAGGCCCTCGCCGTCCCAGCGCAGCAGGTAGCCGTTGTGGTTGCGGTGCCGGGTGGGCACCTGGCTGGCGGTGCCGAGGACGACGAGTTCGCGCTGCGACACCCGGTCAGACCATGCTCTCGGTCATCGGCCTGCCGCCGAGCACGTGGACGTGGGCGTGGAAGACGGTCTGCCCGGCGCCGGAGCCGGTGTTGAAGATCAGCCGGTAGTCCTCGACGCCCTCGTCGGCGGCGACCCGGCCGGCCTCGGCGAGCAGCTCGCCGGCGATCTCCGGCTCCGCGTCGGCCAGCGCGGCGGCGTTCGGGTAGTGGGCGTGCGGGATCACCAGGACGTGCACCGGGGCCTTCGGCGCGATGTCGCGGAAGGCCAGCACCCGCTCGGTCTTGCGCACCACGGTGGCCGGGATCTCGCCCGCCACGATCTTGCAGAACAGGCAGTCGGACTGCGGCTCGCCGGCCATCGGGGTCTCCTCGCGGGGTCGGTCGGTGGTTACGGCGGCATGCTAGCCGAGCCGCGCCGGGGCGGGAGGCCGGACCGGCCGCCCTCCCGCCCCGTACCCGCCTACCGGTGCCCGGGCACCCGCGGCGGGGTCTTGGCCGGCCGCTCGGCGAGCGCCGCCAGGGCCAGCCGGACGCCCTCGGCGAGCTGCGGGTCCTCCCCCGCCGCCCACGCGTGCGGCGGGAACGGCACCTCGACGTCCGGGTCCACACCGTGGTTCTCCACCCCCCAGCCGTGCCGCTCCGACCAGAACGCGTACTTCGGCTGGGTCACCAGGGTCCCGTCCACCAGCGAGTAGCGGCTGTCGATGCCGATCACCCCGCCCCAGGTGCGGGTGCCGACCACCGGGCCGATGTCCAGCGCCTGGATGGCCGCGTTGACGATGTCGCCGTCCGAGCCGGAGTACTCGTCGGCCAGGGCGACCACCGGCCCGCGCGGCGCGTCCTCGGGGTACGGCGACGGGTTGGCGATGTCCCGGGCGACGCCCCAGCCGACGATCCGCCGGGACAGCTTCTCGATCACCAGCTGCGAGGTGTGCCCGCCCCGGTTGCCGCGGATGTCGACGATCACGCCCTCCCTGGCCATCTCCGAGCGCAGGTCGCGGTGGATCTGCGCCCAGCCGGTGGTCTGCATGTCGGGGATGTGCAGATAGCCGAGCCGGCCCCCCGACAGCTCGCGCACCGCGGCCCGCCGGCCGGCCACCCAGTCGTGGTAGCGCAGCGCCTCGTCGTCGTCGAGCGGCACGATCACCGGGTGGCGCTGGTCGGTGCCGTCCTTGCCGGCCACGGTCAGCTCCACCGGCTGCCCGGCGGTGCCCGCCAGCAGCGGCGCCGGGCCGGTCACCGGGTCCACCGGGCGGCCGTTGACCGCGAGGACGGCGTCCCCCGGGCGGACGGCCGCGCCGGGCGCGGCCAGCGGCGAGTGCGCCCTCGGGTCCGAGGACTCGCCGGGCAGGATGCGGGCGATCCGCCACACCTCGCCGTCCCGGACCAGGTCGGCGCCGAGCAGGCCCTGGCGGCGGGCCGCCTCGGTGTGCCTCCCGGGCGGCACCACGTAGGCGTGCGAGGTGCCCAGCTCGCCGTGCACCTCCCAGAGCAGGTCCACCAGGTCGTCGTGCGAGCCGAGCCGCTCCACCAGCGGGCGGTAGCGGGCCAGCACCCCGGCCCAGTCCACCCCGGAGAGGTCCGCGCGCCAGAAGTTGTCCCGCATCAGGCGGCCGTTCTCGTCGAACATCTGCCGCCACTCGGCCGCCGGGTCGACGGTCACCCGCAGCCGGGCCAGGTCGACGTCCACCTCCTCGTCCTCGCCGGACGCCTTGTGGTCGGCGGGCAGGATCCGCAGCTCGTCCTCGTCCAGCACGGCCAGCCGGGTGCCGTCGCCGCTGACCGCGAACGCGTCCAGGCCGTCCACCAGCTGCTCGGCGCGGCGCTTGCGGAAGTCGAAGCGCTCCAGGGTGGGCCGGGGGCGCTCGTCCTCCAGCGAGGCCGCCTCGTCGCCCAGCTCGCCGACCAGCGGGACGCGCGTCCACAGCACGCCGTCCTTGGCGGCCCGCAGGACGCCGAACCGGCCGCCCTCGACCGGGAACGGCACGATCCGGTCGGCGATGCCGTCCAGGTCGACCCGGGTCACCGGCGGCGCGTCGGCCCCGCCCTCCTCGCCGTCCGTCCGCTTGCCCTTGGGCTCGTCGTCCTC
>NZ_BAAAKJ010000215.1:23647-24383 GCF_039527695.1 Kitasatospora putterlickiae | reverse complement strand
CCCGGCTCGGCCCGAACGGGGACGGCGTGTCGGCGGCCAGCGTGATCAGGTAGGGGCGGCAGCCGTTGGGGAACGACAGGTCGAAGACGTGCGAGTCGTACACCGGGTCGAAGTTGCGCACCGACAGGAACGCCAGGTGCCGGCCGTCCGCGGTGAACGCCGGGGAGGTGTCGATGAACCGCTGCGGGGTCGCCTCGGAGACCGTCCTGGTGGCCAGGTTGGCCAGCACGATCTGGCGCAGCGACCACGGTCCGAGGGCCGGCTGCGACCAGGCCAGCCACGCCGAGTCGGGGCTGAACGCCAGCCCGCTGACCTCGCCGTCCGCGCTGCGCGCCAGCTCGTGCACGGCCCCGTCGGCCAGCGAGACCAGCAGCACCCGGCCGTCGTGCGCGGCGACCGCCAGCTGCTTGCCGTCCGGCGAGACCAGCAGGGCGCGGACCCGCCCGAGCCGTCCGGCGGCCAGCCGGCGGCGCTCGGTGCCGAGCACGGCGGGCGCGTACTCGATCGCGTCCTCGCCCTCGGCGTCGGTCACCCAGACCACGCCCTGGGCGGCGTCCTCGCCCACCGCGCCCGGCACCACCCGGGCCAGCCGGCCGCGCACGCCCGGCGTCTCGTCCAGCACCCGGGCCGGGCCCTCCCGGTGGGTCAGCCAGTGCACGGTGCCGCGCACCACCACCGCGCCGGCCCGGCCGGTGCGGTCCGGGGCGGCGCCCTCCAGCCAGTACGCGGCGGAGAC
>NZ_BAAAKJ010000215.1:22861-23593 GCF_039527695.1 Kitasatospora putterlickiae | reverse complement strand
CCGGATCCGTCGGGCAGGACGGCGGTGATCCGTGACTCGTAGGCGTCCCACGCGCCGGCCGGGCCGACGTCCAGGCGGCGCGGCTCGGCGCCGTCCAGGTCGTCCAGCAGCCACAGCCCCCCGGCGCTGTGCCAGACCACCCGGGTGCCGTCGGTGGCGGCGTCGCGGGCGTAGAAGCCCTCCGGGGAGATGCCGTGGCGGCGCAGGCCGGAGCCGTCCGGGAGGCTGGAGTACAGCGCGCCGACGCCCTCGTGGTCGGAGAGGAAGGCGATCCGCTCGCCGACCCACAGCGGCGACTCGATGTTGCCGTCCAGCTCCTCGTGGACGCGCTCGAAGCGCTCGGCGCCGATCCACAGCCGGCCGGCCCGCCCGCCCCGGTACCGCTTCCACCAGGCCGGCTCCACGCCGAACGCCGAGACCAGCAGCACCCGCTCGCCGCCCGGCTCGAAGGCCAGCCCGCCGACCGGCCCGTACGGCAGGCGCCGCGGCTCGCCGCCGTCCAGCGGCACGGCGTGCGCCCAGGTGCGGCGCAGCGAGGCCTGTCCGGCGGCGGTGGTGGCGATCGGCCGGCCGTCCGCCGTCCAGCCGCGCAGCTGGGTCTGGGCGTCGCCCCAGTAGGTGAGCCGGCGGGACGGGCCGCCGTCCACCGGCGCGAGGTGCACCTCGGGGGCGCCGTCCCGGGTCGAGGTGAACGCGACGTGGCGGCCGTCCGGGGAGAACCGGGGGGGGGGG
>NZ_BAAAKJ010000215.1:8111-22823 GCF_039527695.1 Kitasatospora putterlickiae | reverse complement strand
GGACGTGGTCGGCCGTCAGCCGCCACGCCCGGCCGCCGTCCAGCGGGGCGAGCCACACGTCGTTCTCGGCCACGAAGGTGATCAGGTCGCCGTGCAGGTGCGGATGGCGCAGATAGGCGCCCACGGAGGTGCTCTCGGGTTCGCTCACACCCGTCACCCTAGGCACGGGGGCGCCCCGCGCGCCGGGACTTTGCCGACCACGGCCCCCTGCGGGGGACGCCGGCCCCGTCCTACGACCAGCGGCCGGTGCGGCCCAGCAGCAGCGCGCCGGCCGCCACCCCGGCGGTGGAGGTGCGCAGCACCGAGGGGCCGAGCCGGTAGGGCTTGGCGCCGTCCTCGGCGAAGGCGGCCAGTTCCTCCGGGGAGACCCCGCCCTCCGGGCCGACCACCAGCACCAGGTCCCCGGTGTCCGGCAGCGCGGCGCCGGCCAGCGGCTCGGCGCCCTCCTCGTGCAGCACGGCCGCGAAGGCGGCGCCGATCAGCACCGGGGCCAGCTGCCGGGTGGTCATCACGTCGCGGATCACGGGGAAGCGCAGCCGGCGGGACTGCTTGCCGGCCTCCCGCGCGGTGGCCCGCCACTTGGCGAGCGCCTTGCCGCCGCGCTCGCCCTTCCACTGGGTGATGCAGCGCGAGGCCGCCCAGGGGATCACCACGTCCACGCCGACCTCGGTCATGGTCTCCACGGCCAGCTCGCCCCGGTCGCCCTTGGGCAGCGCCTGGACGACGACGATCCGCGGCGCCGGCTCCGGCTCGCGGCGCACGGCCGCCACCGTCACCTCGATCCCGTCCTTGCCGCGCACCGCCGCGACGGTGCCGTCCACGCCGAGGCCCAGCCCGTCCGTCAGGGTGACCGCCTCGCCCGGCGTCAGCCGCTTCACGGCGGCCGCGTGCCGTCCCTCCGGCCCGTCCAGCAGCACCAGCGCGCCGGGCGCGGCGGCGGCGATCCGCTCGGTGTCGGTGACGAACACGGGCGCGGTCATGCGGGGAACCTCCGGGAGGGGAACGGGGACGGGGACGCGAAAGGGGTGCCGGGCAGGCCCCGGCACCCCCGCGCGGAACGGCTACCGGCCGTTGAAGGCGTCCTTCAGCCGGGAGAACAGCCCCTGCTGCCCGGGCGCGAACTGGCCGGAGGGCCGCTCCTCGCCGCGCAGCACCGCCAGGCGGCGCAGCAGGTCCTCCTGCTCGGCGTCGAGCTTGGTGGGCGTCTGCACCTCGACATGCACTATCAGGTCGCCCCGGCCGCCGCCGCGCAGGTGGGTGATGCCCCGGCCGTGCAGCGGGATGGACTGGCCGGACTGGGTGCCGGGCCGGATGTCGACCTCCTCCACCCCGTCCAGGGTCTGCAGCGGCACCTGGGTGCCGAGCGAGGCCGCCGTCATCGGGATGGTGACGGTGCAGTGCAGGTCGTCGCCGCGCCGCTGGAACACCGTGTGGGTGGTCTCGGCGATCTCGACGTACAGATCGCCGGCCGGGCCGCCGCCGGGGCCGACCTCGCCCTCGCCGGCCAGCTGGATCCGGGTGCCGTTGTCGACACCGGCCGGGATCTTGACGGTCAGGGTGCGGCGGGCGCGGACCCGGCCGTCGCCGGCGCACTCCGGGCACGGGGTCGGCACGACGGTGCCGAAGCCCTGGCACTGCGGGCAGGGGCGGGAGGTCATGACCTGGCCCAGGAAGGACCGGGTGACCTGGGAGACCTCGCCCTTGCCGCGGCACATGTCACAGGTCTGCGCGGAGGTGCCGGGCGCGGCGCCCTCCCCACTGCAGGTGGTACAGGTGACCGCCGTGTCGACCTGGAGCTCCTTGGTGGTGCCGAACGCGGCCTCCTCCAGGGTGATCTCCAGGCGGATCATGGCGTCCTGGCCGCGCCGGGTCCGCGAGCGCGGGCCGCGCTGGCCGGAGGCCGCGCCGAAGAAGGCGTCCATGATGTCGGAGAAGCCGAAGCCGGCCGCGCCCGCGCCGAAGCCGCCCGCCCCGCCGCCCCCGCCGTTCGGCGAGAGCGGGTCGCCGCCGAGGTCGTAGACCTGACGCTTCTGCGGGTCGGAGAGCACCTCGTAGGCGGCGTTGATCTCCTTGAACCGCTCCTGCGTCTTCGGGTCCGGGTTGACGTCCGGGTGCAGTTCGCGTGCCAGGCGCCGGAACGCCTTCTTGATCTCGTCCTGCCCCGCATCCCGTCGGACGCCGAGTACCGCGTAGTAGTCCGTGGCCACCAAATGCTCCGCTTGTTCCGCCTGTAAGAGTGCTTGCGACTGCGGTCACCATCAGATCCGATGGTGATCCGTTCCTACGACTCGGCCAGGATCTGGCCCACGTACCGTGCCACCGCTCGCACCGCCCCCATTGTGCCCGGATAGTCCATCCGGGTCGGACCGATCACACCCAGTTTGGCCACGCTTTCGTCGCCCGAACCGTAACCGACCGAGACGACCGACGTGGAATTCAGGCCCTCGTAGGCGTTCTCACGGCCGATCCGGACCGTCATCCCGGCGTCCGCGGTCTCACCCAGGAGGCGGAGCAGGACGACCTGCTCCTCCAGTGCCTCCAGCACCGGCTGGATGGTCAGCGGGAAGTCGTGGCCGAGGCGGGTCAGGTTGGCCGTGCCGGCCAGCATGATCCGCTCCTCGCTCTGTTCGGCGAGCGTCTCGAAGAGCGTCGCCAGCACCGTCGACACGGTCGGCCGGTCGGCCGCCTCGAACAGCGCGGGCAGCTCCTCCAGCAGCCCGGGGACCTCCGGCAGCCGCTGGCCGGCGGCCCGTGCGTTGAGGCGGGCCCGCAGGTCCGCCAGCAGGGTCTCGCCGACGGCGCCCGGGCAGTCCACCAGCCGCTGCTCGACCCGGCCGGTGTTGGTGATCAGCACCAGCATCACCTTCGCCGGGGCCAGCGCGACCAGCTCGACGTGCCGCACCGTGGAGCGGCTCAGCGAGGGGTACTGGACCACCGCGACCTGGCGGGTCAGCTGGGCCAGCAGGCGCACGGTGCGGGCGACCACGTCGTCGAGGTCCACCGCGCCGTCCAGGAAGTGCCGGATCGCCCGCCGCTCGGGCGCGCTCATCGGCTTGACCTCGGCCAGCTTGTCGACGAACAGCCGGTAGCCCTTGTCGGTGGGGATGCGCCCGGCGCTGGTGTGCGGCTGGTGGATGTAGCCCTCCTCCTCCAGCGCGGCCATGTCGTTGCGGACGGTGGCCGGGGAGACCCCGAGGTTGTGGCGGTCCACCAGGGCCTTGGAGCCGACCGGCTCCTCCGTCCCCACGTAGTCCTGGACGATCGCGCGAAGCACCGCGAGCTTGCGGTCGTCGAGCTGGCGGACCTCACCGGCCATGGGGCACGCACCTCCGTCTTCACGCGTTGTCCGTTGTGACACGCCGTTGTGGCATGTGTCCGCATTCGAGCTGTCCGGGCCGGCCCCGCAGGACCCCGGCCTTGGCACTCGGGTCTCCCGAGTGCCAGAACCGTACCTGCCAGTGTAAGGCCCGGGTCCGACGGCAGGAACGGCCCGGCCGGGGTGATCCTGCCCGCAGTTCGCGGCGCGCGGGTGATGCCGCGGGCCCGCCCGGGTGGGAGCATCGGAAGCGGACGGCGAACGGAGGAGCAGCGATGTCGACCCCGGGCCAGCACACCCGCTTCGCCCCCGACCGCGGCCTGACCGGCCGGATGGTGGGGACGATGTTCCTGATCGGACTGCTGTACGTCGGCTTCACCGGGCTGCTGATCGCCCTGCTGCGCGGCGCCTGGCCGATCATCGTCCTGATCTCCGGCGGCCTGTTCGTCGCCCAGTTCTGGTTCAGCGACAAGATCACCGAGCGGGCCATGGGCGCCCACCGGGTCACCCCCGAGCAGTACCCGCAACTGCACGGCGCCGTCGACCGGCTCTGCGCGCTCGCCGACATGCCCAAACCCCGGGTCGCCGTCGCCGACAACGACATGCCGAACGCCTTCGCCACCGGCCGCAACCCGCGGAACGCGGTGGTCTGCGTCACCACCGGGCTGCTGCGCCGGCTGGAGCCGGAGGAACTGGAGGGCGTGCTCGCGCACGAGCTGTCGCACGTCGCCCACCGGGACGTCGCCGTGATGACGGTGGCCGGCTTCCTCGGCGTGCTGGCCGGCGCGATGACCAGGATCGCCGTGTACGGCGGCTTCATGGGCGGCGGCCGCAACAGCAACGACTCCAACGCCGCGATCGTCGCGCTGGTCGTCCCGCTGGTGTCGATCGCGGTCTACGCGATCAGCTTCCTGCTGACCCGGCTGCTCTCCCGCTACCGGGAGCTGGCCGCCGACCGGGCCGCCGCCCAGCTCACCGGCCGGCCCAGCGCGCTCGCCTCGGCGCTCACCAAGGTGACCGGCCAGATCGCCGCCATCCCCACCAAGGACCTGCGCCAGGCGCAGGCCTACAACGCCTTCTACTTCGCCCCCGCGCTGAGCGCCCGGGAGGCCGCCGCCCAGCTGTTCTCCACCCACCCGACACTGGAGCAGCGGCTGGCCCAGCTCGCCACGATCTCCACCCGGCTCGGCCGGTGACCCGGACCCCTCGACCCTGCTTCCGGAAGGACGGACCGCCGTGGGCATCCTGGACGCGCTGTTCGGCCGCAGCAAGCCCGTCAAACCCGACCTCGACCAGCTGTTCGGGGTGCCGTCCGCCGCGCTGACCCTGGAGGCCGGGGCGGGCCTGCGGCCCACCGGGCTGGGCTCGGTCTGCTTCGCCTCGGTCGAGGGCGGCGCCTTCGACGAGGTCGAGCGGCAGGTCAGGGCGCTGCTCGACGCCGACACCGGACGCGGCGGCGTCCCCGTGGAGGCGTCCCGGGACGCCTACGGCTACTCCTGGCTGCTCGCCCGGCACGCCCCCGAGGAACTGCCCGAGCTGGTCAACGACCTGCACGCGGTCAACAGCGAGCTGGAGGCGAACGGCTTCGGGCCGCAGCTGCTCTGCTCTCTGATCGGCTTCCGGGACGCCGGGGGGCGCCGTCCGCTGGCCCTGGTCTACCTGTACAAGCGCGGCACCTTCTACCCGTTCGCGCCGCTGCCGGGCGGCGGGGAGAAACGCGACAGCCCGCTGGAGCTGGAGGTCAACGCGATGCTCGGCAACGACCTGCGGCTGGAGAAGGACCTCACCCGCTGGTTCCCGGTCTGGGGCGCGCCGGGCCTGTGAAAACCGGTGGCCGCGGCGGGCCGGGCCGCCTAGGGTCCGGCCGTGATCAACTGGACCGAGATCGAGACCGCCGCCCCCACCCCCGACCTGCTCGCCGCCGTGAGCGCCGCGATGCGCTCCCCCGACCCCGAGACCCGCGACACCCACGCCTACGAGCAGTTGTGCCGCTGGGTGCCGCTGCTCACCCCCGAACAGCGCCTGGCCCTCGGCGACGAGATGGCCGGGCGGCTGTCCGACCCCGAGATCCAGGCCCGCACCTTCGCCCCGCTGGTCCTCGCCGAACTCGTCGACGCCGGCGCCCACCGGCCCGCCTGGCTGGACGCCTTCGCCCACTGGTACCCCGCCGAGAGCGACCTGCGCGGCTGGGACCCCGGACTCGGGTGGCTGCACGCCGTCGCGCACGGCGCCGACCTGCTGGGCGCCCTCGGACGCAGCCCGCTGGTCGCCGACCCGGCGCCTCTGCTGGACCTTGCCTCGGCCCGGCTGCTCGCCCCCACCGACCACGTCCTGGACGCCATGGAGGACGACCGCCTCGGCCGCGCCATCGGCCAGGTCCTCACCCGCTCCGAGCTGACCGAGCGGCAGGCGCTGGCCTGGCTCGACCCGATCGCCGCCACCGGCCGCCGAAAGCCCGGCGTCGTCCCCGCGACCGTCTCCAACACCCTGCGCACCCTGCGGGTGGTGTACCTGCTCGCCGACCGCGGGGTGCGCCCGGTCCCGGGCGCCGAGCCGGTGGCGCTGCGCCACGCCGCCGCCCTGCGCGGGCGACTCGCCGAGGTCCTGGCGATCAACACCTCGTACTACCTCGGCTGACGCCTCGTAGACTGCGTGGAATGCGCAGCCGCCAGTACGGACCCGACCTGACCCCGCCGTGGAAGAAGCAGGCTCCCGCGCCGGAGGTGCCCGCCGAGCGGGACCTGGTGGTCGAGGAGGCGGCGAGCGGCTTCTGCGGGGCGGTGGTGCGCTGCGAGAAGACCGCCGAGGGCTTCACCGTCACCCTGGAGGACCGTTTCGGCAAGCACCGGGTCTTCCCGCTGGTCCCGCGCGGCTTCCTGCTGGAGGGCCGGACGGTCACCCTGGTCCGGCCCACCGGGCCGGCGCCGGCCCGCGCCCCGGGCCGCACCGCCTCCGGCTCGGTCGCCGTCCCCGGCGCCCGGGCCCGGGTGGCCCGGGAGTCGCGGATCTACGTCGAGGGCCGGCACGACGCCGAGCTGGTGGAGCGGGTCTGGGGCGACGACCTGCGGATCGAGGGCGTGGTCGTCGAGTACCTGGAGGGCGTCGACGACCTGCCCGCGATCGTCGCCGACTTCGCCCCCGGCCCGGGCCGCCGCCTCGGCGTCCTGGTCGACCACCTGCTCCCCGGCACCAAGGAGCACCGCATCGCCGCCCGGGTCACCGGCCCGCACGTGCTGGTCGTCGGCCACCCCTACATCGACGTCTGGCAGGCCGTGAAGCCCTCCTCGGTGGGCATCCCGGCCTGGCCCGCCGTCCCCCGCGGCGAGGACTTCAAGCTCGGCACCTGCCGCCGCCTCGGCTGGCCCGAGGACACCCCCGCCGCCTGGAAGCGCATCCTGTCGAAGGTCGACTCCTACAAGGACCTGGAGCCCGAGCTGCTGGGCCGCGTCGAGGAACTGATCGACTTCGTCACCCCGCCGGGTCAGGAGTAGGTCCGGAACTCCGAGGTGTCGAGAACGACACCCAGGAGGTCCAGCGGCACCGGCTCGCCGAACTTGGTGGTCCGCTCCGCCACGTAGTCCGGCAGCCCCGAGGCCCCCGCCGGGGTCGGCTCGGTCAGCAGCACGCAGAGGCCCTTGATCGGATCGACGATCAGATAGACGGGAACGGCGCCCTCCGCGTAGAGCTCCCGCTTGGTCCGGTAGTCGCGCAGCACGCTGGTCTTCGAAACGACCTCGACCACCAGGGTCACGGCTGGTGCGGGAACCAGGCGCCCGGGCCCCTTGACGGCTCCCCGCTCGATCACCACCAGATCCGGCTGCGGCTCGCTCGCGTCGGCGGGGAAGGCCACGTCCTGGGTCTGGAGCCGGTGCCACCGGATGCGCGGGACCTGGTCGACGATCGACTCGACGATGAGGTTGTGGGCCATGTCCGGCCCCGCCATCATCACGATTTCCCCCCTGATGAGCTCGGCCTTGCAGCCCTCCGGGACCTCCAGGTCCTCGAAGAATCTGGTCATCCGTTCATCGATGGCGGTCATCGCGCGCTCCCTCCGACGGCTGACACCACGTTAACGACACTCAGTCCACCAGGTCCCGCACCACCGCGTCGGCCAGCAGGCGGCCCTGGAGGGTGAGGGCGGCGCGGCCGTGGTCGTAGGGGGCGGCGGCGAGGAGGCCGTCGGCGAGGGCGCGGGCGGCGGCCTCGCGGCCGGCGGCGGTGAGCAGGTCCAGGGGGATGCCCTCGGCGAGACGCAGTTCCAGCAGGATCCGCTCGACCCGGCGGTCCTCGGCGGTGAGGCGTTCGCGACCCTGGGCGGGGGTGCGGTGCTCGGCGAGGGCGCGGGCGTAGGCGGCCGGGTGCTTGGCGTTCCACCAGCGGACGCCGCCGACGTGGCTGTGCGCGCCGGGGCCGGCGCCCCACCAGTCGCCGCCGGTCCAGTACAGCTCGTTGTGGCGGCAGCGGCCCTCCGGGGTGGTGGACCAGTTGGAGACCTCGTACCAGGAGTAGCCGGCGGCGCTCAGCGCCTCCTCGGCGATCAGGTAGCGGTCAGCGTGCACGTCGTCGTCGATCATCGGCAGTTCGCCGCGCCCGACCCGGGCGGCCAGCCGGGTGCCCTCCTCGACGATCAGCGAGTAGGCGGAGACGTGGTCGGGGCCGGCGCCGATCGCGGCGTCCAGGGAGGCGCGCCAGTCGTCGTCGGACTCGCCGGGGGTGCCGTAGATGAGGTCGAGGTTGACGTGTTCGAAGCCGGCCGCGCGGGCCTCGGCGACGCAGGCCTCGGGGCGGCCGGGGGTGTGGTGGCGGTCGAGCAGTTTCAGCACGTGCGGGCGGGCGGACTGCATGCCGAAGGAGATCCGGTTGTAACCGCCCTCGCGCAGCTCCGCCAGGTACGCCGGGTCCACGGACTCCGGATTGGCCTCGGTGGTGATCTCGGCACCGTCCGCGAGCCCGAACTCCTCGCGGATCGCGGCGAGCATCCGCACCAGGTCGCGGGCCGGCAGCAGGGTCGGGGTGCCGCCGCCCAGGAAGACGGTGCGCACCGGCGGCGCGTCCGCGCCGAGCACCCGGCGGGCGAGCCGGACCTCGGCGACCACGTTGTCCGCGTACGTCTCCTGGGAGGCGACGGTGCCCGAGGAGCGCAGCTCGGTGGCGGTGTAGGTGTTGAAGTCGCAGTAGCCGCAGCGGCTCGCGCAGTAGGGCACGTGCAGGTAGAAGCCGAACGGCCGCGAGCCCAGCCCGTCGAGGGCGTGCGCGGGCAGGGAACCGTCGGACGGCACCGGTTCGCCGTCGGGGAGTGCGGAGGGCATGACCCCATTGTCCCGTACGGCCGGGGTGATCTCCCCGGCCGCACGGGACGGGGCCGGTCAGGCCTCGTTGGCGCCCGTGTACATCGCGGTGACGGCCTCCGCGTAGGTCCGCTCCACCACCGGGCGCTTGATCTTCAGGCTCGGGGTGAGCTCCCCGTGCTCGATGTCCAGGTCGCGCGGCAGCAGGTGGAACCTCTTGATCGTCTGCCAGCGCTGGAGCCGTTCGTTGAGCCGGCGCACGAAGCCGTCGATCAGCTCACGGGTGCGCGGGTCGGCGACCACCTCGGCGTAGGACTTGCCGGCCAGACCGTTCTCGGCGGCCCAGGGCATGATCACCGCCTCGTCCAGGCCGATCAGCGCGGTGCAGTAGTTGCGGCCGTTGCCGATCACCAGGATGTTGCTGACGAACGGGCAGACCGCCTTGAACCTGCCCTCCACCTCGCTCGGCGCGACGTACTTGCCGCCGGAGGTCTTGAACAGGTCCTTCTTGCGGTCGGTGATCCGCAGGAAGCCGTCCGGGGACAGCTCGCCGATGTCCTCGGTGTGGAACCAGCCGTCCGCCTCCAGCACCTCGGCGGTCTTCTCCGGCAGGTTGTGGTAGCCGCGCATCACGCCCGGGCCGCGCAGCAGGATCTCGCCGTCCTCGGCGATCCGCACCTCGGTGCCGGGCAGCGGACGGCCCACCGTGCCCACCCGGATGTCCTCGGCCCGGTTGACGCTGGAGCCGGCGCTGGTCTCGGACAGCCCGTAGCCCTCCAGGATCGGCACCCCGGCGCCGACGAAGAAGTAGCCGATCTCCGGGGCCAGCGCGGCGCTGCCGGACACCGCCCCGCGCAGCCGCCCGCCGAAGGCCGCCCGGATCTTCGCGTACACCAGCCGGTCGGCGAGGGCGTGCTTCATCCGCAGCAGCGCCGGGGCGGTGCCCACGCCGGTCGCCACCCGGCTGTCCTGGACCGTGCGGGCGTACTCGCGGGCGGTGCGCGCCGCCCACAGGAAGATCTTGTACTTGGCGCCGCCCTCGGCCCTGGCCCGGCCGGCGATGCCGTTGTAGACCTTCTCGAAGATCCGCGGCGCCGAGGCCATGATGGTCGGCCGGATCACCGGCAGGTTGTGGATGATCCGCTCCACCCGGCCGTCCAGCGCCATCACGTGGCCGGTCGCGATCTGCCCCGAGATCAGCGTCTTGCCGAACACGTGCGACAGCGGCAGCCACATGAACTGCACGTCGTCGGCGGCCAGCAGCCCGCTCGCCTCCTGGGCCCGCCCCTCGTAGGCCCAGCAGTCGTGCACCAGGCGCACGCCCTTGGGGCGGCCGGTGGTGCCGGAGGTGTAGATGAGGGTGGCCAGCCGCTCCTTGTCGAGCGCGGCGATCGTCCTCTCCACCGCGTCCGGGTGCGCCGCCAGGTGCTCGGCGCCCAGCCGCTCCAGCTCGGCGAGGGTGATCACCCGCAGCCGCCCGGCCGGCGGCGGCCCGTCCGGCTCGTCGAACAGGATCACCGTCTCCAGCCCGGGCAGCCGGTCCAGCTCGGCGACCACCTTGTCCAGCTGGGCGGTGTTCTCGGCGAACAGGGCCCGGGAGCCGGAGTCGGAGAGGATGAACGCCGTCTCGTCGGCGTTGGTGCTCGGGTAGACGGCCGTGGTGGCCGCGCCCGCGCACATGTTGCCGAGGTCGGCGAGGATCCACTCCAGCCGGGTGGAGGAGGCCAGCGCCACCCGGTCCTCGGCCTCGATGCCCAGCGACAGCAGGCCGGCCGCCACCGCGTACACCCGGACCGCGGTCTGCGCCCAGGTCAGCGAACGCCACTGCTCGGCGCCGGGCGTGCTGTCCGCCGCCTGCTCGTCCACCGGGACGGGGTGGCGGTAGGCCTCGGCGCCGGGGGTCAGCGCGACCCGTTCCTGGAACAGGTGGGCGACGGAGGCGGGGCGCCCGGCCACGATGTCGGTACGGCCGGAGTCGATCAGGGACTGCGCGGAACTCAACGAGGACCTCCGGGAGCGGGTGGCCGTCTGGAAGATGTGACGTCCGTGGGGGCGGCCGCCGGCCCCCGGGCAGCCGGGACCGGTACCGGCGAGTAACAAGAGGGCTGCCAGCAGCCTAGGGGGAAACCGGTCATTCCGTAAGAGGGCGGGCCGGGTCGGCACTCTCCCGAACCACCGGTGCACGGCACCACCTCGCCACCCGGAACGTTCGGCAAAGGGCTGGACAAAGATCCGGCTCGCTTGCCCGGAATCTCCTGTACCGGCCTCCCGAACCATGAGAATTGGGATGCCAACTCCGCCGCCGACGACAAGAGTGAGCCAGTGCTGATCAGACTGCTCAGGGCGTACCTGCGCCCCTACACCCGACCGATCACCCTGCTGGTGCTCCTCCAGCTGGTGTCCACCCTCGGGCTGCTCTACCTGCCCACGCTCAACGCCGACATCATCGACAGCGGAGTGATCAAGGGGGACACCGGCTACATCCTGCGCGTGGGCGCCGTGATGATCGGCGTCACCCTCCTGCAGACCCTCTGCTCGATCGTCGCCGTCTACTACGGCGCGCGCACCGCCATGGCCGTCGGCCGCGACATCCGGGCCGCCGTCTTCGACCGCGTCCAGGGCTTCTCCGCCCGCGAGATCGGCCAGTTCGGCGCCCCCTCCCTGATCACCCGCACCACCAACGACGTCCAGCAGGTCCAGATGCTGGTCCTGATGTCGTTCACCCTGATGGTCGCCGCACCGATCATGTGCGTCGGCGGCATCATCATGGCCCTCAACCAGGACGTGCCGCTCTCCGCGCTGCTGCTCGCCGTCGTCCCCGTCCTCGGCGTCCTCGTCGTCGCCCTCGTCCACCGGCTGCGCCCGCGCTTCCGCGGCATGCAGGAGAAGATCGACACCGTGAACCGGGTGCTGCGCGAGCAGATCACCGGCATCCGGGTCATCCGCGCCTTCGTCAAGGACGACCACGAGCAGAACCGGTTCGCCGGCGCCAACGAGGACCTCACCGACGTCTCGCTGCAGGTCGGCAAGCTGATGGCCTACCTGTTCCCGAGCGTCATGCTCGTCATCAACGTCTCCAGCGTCGCCGTCCTGTGGTTCGGCGCCCACCGGATCAACAGCGGCGAGATGGAGATCGGCGCCCTCACCGCCTTCCTCTCCTACCTGCTGCAGATCCTCATGAGCGTCATGATGGCCACCTTCATGTTCATGATGGTGCCGCGCGCCGAGGTCTGCGCCGAACGCGTCCAGGAAGTGCTCGACACCCACTCCAGCGTCGTGCCGCCCGCCGCCCCCGTCACCGAGGTGCTGCGCCGCGGCCGACTCGAACTGCGCGACGTCGACTTCCGCTACCCCGGCGCCGAGGCGTCCGTGCTGCGCGGCATCGGCATCACCGCCGGCCCCGGCGAGACCACCGCCGTCATCGGCTCCACCGGCAGCGGCAAGTCCACCCTGCTCGGCCTCGTCCCCCGGCTCTTCGACGCCACCTCCGGCCAGGTCCTGCTCGGCGGCGTCGACGTCCGCGAACTCGACCCCACGACCCTCGCCGACAGCGTCGGACTCGTCCCGCAGAAGCCCTACCTGTTCTCCGGCACCGTCGCCAGCAACCTGCGCTACGGCCGGCCCGACGCCACCGACGAGGAACTCTGGCACGCCCTGGAGATCGCCCAGGCCAAGGACTTCGTCGAACAGCTCCCCGAAGGCCTGGACGCGCCCATCTCCCAGGGCGGCGGCAACGTCTCCGGCGGCCAGCGCCAGCGCCTGGCCATCGCCCGCACCCTGGTGCGCCGGCCCGACGTCTACCTCTTCGACGACTCCTTCTCGGCGCTCGACTACGCCACCGACGCCAAGCTGCGCAAGGCGCTCGCCCGCGAGACCTCCGACGCCACCGTGGTGATCGTCGCCCAGCGCGTCTCCACCATCCGCGACGCCGACCGGATCATCGTCCTGGACGAGGGCGCCGTCGTCGGCAGCGGCACCCACGGCGAGCTCATGGCCGGCAATCCGACGTACCGGGAGATCGTGCTCTCCCAGCTCACCGAGCAGGAGGCGGCGTGACCAGCCCCGACAAGCCCGCGCCCGGCCTCGGCAAGGCACCCGGCGGACGCCCGGGCGGACCCGGTGGACCCGGCGGACGCCCGCCCCAGACGGCCGGCGACTCCCAGGCCGCCGCCGCCCGCCGCGGCCCCGCCGGCCCCGGCCGCTTCATGGGCGGCCAGGGCGCCGAGAAGTCCATGGACTTCAAGAACTCCGGCAAACGGCTGCTCAAGCTCCTGCGCCCCGAACGCGCCCTGATCGCCGGCGTCCTCGCCCTCGGCACCCTCAGCATCGGCGCCGCCGTCGTCGGCCCCAAGATCCTCGGCCACGCCACCGACCTGATCTTCGCCGGCGTCATCAGCGGCCGCTTCCCCGCCGACGCCTCCAAGCAGCAGATCGTCGACTCCATGCGCGCCGGCGGCGAAGGCGACCTCGCCAACCTGCTCTCCTCCGTCGACTTCACCCCCGGCCAGGGCATGGACTTCGGCGCCATCGGCACCGTCCTGCTCTGGGTCCTCGCCATCTACGTCGCCGCCGCCGTCTTCGGCGTCGTCCAGGGCCGCCTCGCCGCCCACGCCATCCAGCGCGCCGGCTACCGGCTACGCCAGGACACCGAGGCCAAACTCGCCCGGCTGCCGCTCAGCTACTTCGACAAGCAGCCCCGCGGCGAGGTCCTCAGCCGGGTCACCAACGACATCGACAACATCAGCCAGACCATGCAGCAGACCATGGGCCAGGTGGTCAACGCGCTGCTCACCGTCATCGGCGTGCTCGCCATGATGTTCTGGATCTCCTGGCTGCTCGCCCTCATCGCGCTCATCACCATCCCGCTGTCCGTGGTCGTCGCCACCCGCGTCGGCAAGCGCGCCCAGCCCCAGTTCGTCCAGCAGTGGAAGTCCACCGGGCAGCTCAACGCGCACATCGAGGAGATGTACACGGGCCACACCCTGGTCAAGGTCTTCGGCCGGCAGAAGGAGTCCGCCGAAACCTTCCGCGAGCACAACGAGGCCCTCTACGCCTCCAGCTTCAAGGCCCAGTTCATCTCCGGCGTCATCCAGCCCGCGATGATGCTGATCGGCAACCTCCAGTACGTGCTGATCGCCGTCGTCGGCGGCCTGCGGGTGGCCAGCGGCGCGCTGTCCATCGGCGACGTCCAGGCGTTCATCCAGTACTCCCGCCAGTTCAGCCAGCCGCTCACCCAGGTCGCCAGCATGGCCAACCTGGTGCAGTCCGGCGTCGCCTCCGCCGAACGCGTCTTCGAACTCCTCGACTCCCCCGAGCAGACCCCCGAACCGGCCATGCCGGAACGCCCCGACGCCCTGCGCGGCCGGGTCGTCTTCCAGGACGTCGCCTTCCGCTACGACCCCGACAAGCCGCTCATCGAGGACCTCTCGCTCAAGGTCGAACCCGGCCAGACCGTCGCCATCGTCGGCCCCACCGGTGCCGGCAAGACCACCATGGTCAACCTGCTGATGCGGTTCTACGAGGTCAGCTCCGGCCGGATCACCCTCGACGGCGTCGACATCGCCGCGATGTCCCGCGAGGAGCTGCGCTCCGGCATCGGCATGGTCCTACAGGACACCTGGCTGTTCGGCGGCACCATCGCCGACAACATCGCCTACGGCGCCGACGGGGCCACCCGCGACCAGGTCGTCGAGGCCGCCAGGGCCGCCCACGTCGACCGCTTCGTGCGCACCCTGCCCGAGGGCTACGACACCGTCATCGACGACGAGGGCACCGGCGTCAGCGCCGGCGAGAAGCAGCTCATCACCATCGCCCGGGCCTTCCTCGCCCAGCCCTCGATCCTGGTCCTCGACGAGGCCACCAGCTCCGTCGACACCCGCACCGAGGTGCTCATCCAGCGGGCCATGGCCCGGCTGCGCACCGGGCGCACCAGCTTCGTCATCGCCCACCGGCTCTCCACCATCCGGGACGCCGACGTGATCCTCGTCATGGAGAACGGCTCCATCGTCGAACAGGGCGGCCACGACGAGCTGATCGCCGCCGACGGGGCCTACGCCCGGCTCTACAAGGCGCAGTTCGCCGAGGCGGTCGCCGAGGTCGAGTAGCGCC
>NZ_BAAAKJ010000215.1:7435-8099 GCF_039527695.1 Kitasatospora putterlickiae | reverse complement strand
GCGCCCGCGGCCGCCGGGAGCCCGGGGCCGGGTCCTCGCCGTCCCCGCCCCGGACTCCCGCGCGTCCGGACCCGCCCCTGCCACCGGCGCGGGGGCGGGCGCTACGGTAGGGCCGTGAGTGACGAACCGTCGACGACCGCCGCCACCGGGCCCGCCGCGTCCGGTACGCCCGCCGCCGCCACCGGCCCGGACGCCTTCGAGACCCACCGGCGCTACCTCGGCTCCGTCGCCTACCGGATGCTCGGCTCCTTCACCGACGCCGAGGACGTCCTCCAGGAGGCCTGGCTGCGCTGGCGCGCCGCCGACCGCGGCTCCGTCGCCGACCCCCGCGCCTACCTCACCACCGTCGTCACCCGCCTCTGCTACGACCAGCTCGGCTCCGCCCGGGCCCGCCGCGAGTCCTACTTCGGCGAATGGCTGCCCGAACCGTCCCTCACCTACCAGGACACCCCGGCCTCCCCCGCCGAACTCGCCGAACGCGGCGAATCCGTCTCGCTCGCGCTGCTCGCCGTCCTGGAACAGCTCACCCCCGCCGAGCGCGCCGCCTTCGTCCTGCACGACGTCTTCGCCGTCGGCTTCGACGAGATCGCCGCCTCGCTCGACCGCAGCCCCGACGCCGCCCGCCAGCTCGCCTCGCGCGCCCGCCGCCGGATCAAGGACGGGG
>NZ_BAAAKJ010000215.1:5795-7416 GCF_039527695.1 Kitasatospora putterlickiae | reverse complement strand
GCCACCGCCGACCCCGCCGAGCACCGGCAGGCCGTCGAGGCGTTCGCCGCCGCCAGCGCCCGCGGCGACATCGAGGGCCTGCTCGCCGTCCTCGACCCCGACATCGTCTGGCACTCCGACGGCGGCGGCGTCGTCAGCGCCGGCGCCCGCCCGGTGCTGGGCTC
The DNA here is from genome assembly GCF_039527695.1 of Kitasatospora putterlickiae. Classification (NCBI taxonomy): domain Bacteria; kingdom Bacillati; phylum Actinomycetota; class Actinomycetes; order Kitasatosporales; family Streptomycetaceae; genus Kitasatospora; species Kitasatospora putterlickiae. The sequence continues at coordinate 7,252 of NZ_BAAAKJ010000215.1, read as the reverse complement.
GACCAAGGTCTCCCGGCTCGTCCTCGGCCTGGTGTCCAAGTGGGTCACGGCCGAGGCCTCCGTGGAGTTCACGCTGGTCAACGGCGAGCCCGGCCTGGTCTGGTACTCCCGGCCGGGCGTGATCGGCGGCGTGATGGCCTTCGCGGTCGCCGACGGCCGGATCACCGAGGCCTACGCCGTGGTCAACCCGGAGAAGCTCACCCACCTCAACGCCACCCCGGAGGCGTGACGCAGGTCACCGTCACACTCCCGCGGGCCCCGTCGTCCCCTTTCCGAAGACGCGGAGAAGCGCTCCCCGGCCACCCCGGGAGCGCACCGCGAGAGGACGCCGCCCACGGCGCCACGAAGGAGCGGGACGACATGACCGAGAAGCAGATCGTCGTACTGGGTGCCGGCTACGCGGGCCTCACCGCCGCGGCCCGGGCCGGCAAGCGCGGCCGGGTGACCCTGATCGCCCCCGAGAGCCGCATCCTGCACCGCGTCCGCCAGCACGAGACCACCGCCGGCCTCCCGGTGAACCGGCCCGCCATCGCCGAAGTGGTGCGCGGGCGCGGCGTGCGGCACGTCCGGGCCCGCGCCACCGGGCTCGACCTGGCCGGCCGCGAGATCGTCCTCGACAACGGCGACACCGTCGCCTACGACACCCTCGTCTACGCCCTCGGCAGCCGCACCGCCTGGCACGGCGTCCCCGGCGCCGCCGAGCACGCCCACCCCGTCGAGCGGGCCGCCGAGATCGCCGACCGGCTGCGCACCGCCGAACGCCCCGGCACCGTCGCGGTCGTCGGCGGCGGCGCCACCGGCATCGAGCTGGCCGCCGAGCTCGCCGAGGCCCACCCCCGCTGGACCGTGCGGATCGTCACCGCCGGCCGGGTCGGCGGCTGGTTCTCGGCCAAGGGCCACGACCACGTCCACCGCGTGCTGCGCGGGCTCGGCGTCGGGATCCACGAGCACAGCGCCGTCACCGCCGTCGACGCCGGGGGCCTGACCACCGCCACCGGCCGGATCCCCGCCGACCTGGTCGTCTGGGCCGCCTCGATGGAGGCGCACCCGCTGGCCGCCGAGGCGGGCCTCGCCGTCACCCCCGCCGGTCGGGCCGTCGTCGACGACCACCTGCGGTCGGTCTCGCACCCCGAGGTGTACGTGATCGGCGACGCCGCCGAGGTCACCGTCCCCGGCACCGGCACCCTGCGGATGGGCTGCGCGACCGCACTGCCGCAGGGCCGGTACCTCGGCAAGGTGCTCACCGGACGCACCGACGAGCCGTTCGCCTTCCGGTACGCCGCGCAGTGCCTGAGCCTCGGGCGGCGCGACGGGCTGCTGCAGTTCATCCACGGCAACGACTCGATGCGGCCGGCGGTACTCACCGGGCGGGCCGGACGGCTGGCCAAGGCGGCGATCCTCAAGAGCGTGGTGCTGTCGCTGCGCTGAACCGCGGGAGCACGGCGAAGGGGCCCGGG
>NZ_BAAAKJ010000215.1:0-5763 GCF_039527695.1 Kitasatospora putterlickiae | reverse complement strand
GTGGTTCCGTCCTGCTCCGGGGAGCTACTTCTTCTCGCCCTTGGGGGCCTCGGAGTCGGTGGACAGCGCGGCGATGAAGGCCTCCTGCGGGACCTCGACCCGGCCGACCATCTTCATCCGCTTCTTGCCCTCCTTCTGCTTCTCCAGCAGCTTCCGCTTGCGGGAGATGTCACCGCCGTAGCACTTGGCGAGGACGTCCTTGCGGATCGCGCGGACCGTCTCGCGGGCGATCACGCGCGAGCCGATCGCGGCCTGGATCGGCACCTCGAACTGCTGGCGGGGGATCAGCTTCTGCAGCTTGCCGGCCATCATCACGCCGTAGCTGTACGCCTTGTCCTTGTGCACGATCGCGGAGAAGGCGTCCACCGCGTCGCCGTGCAGCAGGATGTCGACCTTCACCAGGCTCGCGGTCTGCTCGCCGATGGGCTCGTAGTCGAGCGAGGCGTAGCCGCGGGTCTTGGACTTCAGCTGGTCGAAGAAGTCGAAGACGATCTCGGCGAGCGGCAGGGTGTAGCGCAGCTCGACGCGGTCCTCGGACAGGTAGTCCATGCCCTGGAGGCTGCCGCGGCGGGACTGGCACAGCTCCATGATCGCGCCGACGAACTCGTTCGGCGCCAGGATGGTGCCGCGCACGACCGGCTCGTACACCTCGGCGATCTTGCCGGTGGGGAACTCGCTCGGGTTGGTGACGGTGTGCTCGGTGCCGTCCTCCATGATCACCCGGTAGACCACGTTCGGGGCGGTGGAGATCAGGTCGAGGTTGAACTCGCGCTCCAGGCGCTCCCGGATGATCTCCAGGTGCAGCAGGCCGAGGAAGCCGCAGCGGTAGCCGAAGCCGAGCGCCACCGACGTCTCCGGCTCGTACACCAGGGCCGCGTCGTTCAGCCGCAGCTTGTCCAGCGCGTCGCGCAGCAGCGGGTAGTCCGAGCCGTCCAGCGGGTACAGGCCGGAGAACACCATCGGGCGCGGGTCCTTGTAACCGCCCAGCGCCTCGGTGGCGCCCTTGTGCTGCGAGGTGATGGTGTCACCGACCTTGGACTGCCGGACGTCCTTCACACCGGTGATGATGTAGCCCACCTCGCCGACGCCCAGGCCGTCCGCGACCTTCGGCTCCGGCGAGATGACGCCGATCTCCAGCAGCTCGTGGGTCGCGCCGGTGGACATCATGGCGATGCGCTCGCGCTTGGTCAGCTGGCCGTCGACCACACGGACGTAGGTGACCACGCCGCGGTAGGCGTCGTACACCGAGTCGAAGATCATCGCGCGCGCCGGGGCGTCCGCGACGCCGACCGGGGCCGGGACGGTGTTGACGATGTGGTCCAGCAGGTCCTCGACGCCCAGACCGGTCTTGGCGCTGACCTTCAGGACGTCGCCCGGGTCGCAGCCGATGATGTGCGCGATCTCCTCGGCGTACTTCTCCGGCTGGGCGGCCGGCAGGTCGATCTTGTTCAGCACCGGGACGATGGTGAGGTCGTTCTCCAGCGCCAGGTAGAGGTTGGCGAGGGTCTGCGCCTCGATGCCCTGGGCCGCGTCGACGACCAGGACGGTGCCCTCGCAGGCCGCGAGGGAACGGGACACCTCGTACGTGAAGTCCACGTGGCCCGGGGTGTCGATCATGTTGAGGATGTGCGTGCCGCCGGTGTGCGGGCCGGTCTTCGGCGCCCAGGGGAGACGGACGGCCTGCGACTTGATGGTGATGCCGCGCTCGCGCTCGATGTCCATCCGGTCGAGGTACTGGGCGCGCATCTGCCGCGGATCCACCACACCGGTGATCTGCAGCATCCGGTCGGCGAGCGTCGACTTGCCGTGGTCGATGTGGGCGATGATGCAGAAGTTGCGGATCAGCGCCGGGTCGGTACGGCTGGGCTCTGGCACATTGCTGGGGGTCGCGGGCACCTTGGTCCGATTCTCCGTTGGTCCGGGGGCCGGGGGTGTCCGGATCATCGCTGACCGGCTTCCCGGGCGACCGGACGGTCGTCCGATCGAGATAGTTCCTCCCATCTTCCCACCTCCCGCGAGCGGGCCGCGCGCCAGCGCCCGGTTTGGGCCGGGCCCGGCGCCCCTGGTAGCGTGGGGCGCTGCACCTGGCATCGGCATGCCCTCTCAGCTGGTCCGACAGCCGCACGGTGCAGCCCGTTCCAACCGATGACACAGACTGAGGCTCTTTCGTGGCGAACATCAAGTCCCAGATCAAGCGCAACAAGACCAACGAGAAGGCGCGCCTGCGCAACAAGGCCGTCAAGTCCTCGCTGAAGACCGCCCTGCGCAAGGCCCGTGAGGCCGCTGCCGCCGGCGAGACCGAGAAGGCCACCCAGCTGGCCCGCGCCGCCTCCAAGGCGCTGGACAAGGCCGTGAGCAAGGGCGTCATCCACGCCAACCAGGCCGCCAACAAGAAGTCGGCCATCACCAAGCGCGTCAACGCCGCCGCCCAGGCCTGACGCCCCGGGGCCGCCTCGACGGCCCCCAACCCCTCGGGACGACCCGGCCCTCTACCCGGAGACCCGAGGCGCGCAGCACACTTCGCACCGCACGCGGCCTGCGTTCGCCACGCGGGTGCGGTGCACCGAGATTGACCGGAAGTGCCTGCTCATCGGCCTTCCCACTACTGCCCGACCGGTCCCCACCGGTCGGGCAGTACGCGTTTCCGGCGGGTGCGCGCGGGTGCCGCGTGTCGCCGCGTGTCTCCGTGCGGTGCTCAGCCGATCTTCGTCCAGCTCTGGCAGCCCTGCGTCTTGAAGACGACGTCGGACTTCTTGATGGTGACGACGCCCTGCCCCATCAGGTTCTCGTTGGCGATGACCGAGTCGAGATCGCCGTCGGCGGACCGGGCGCGCTCCCAGTAGCACATGCCGCCCGAGCGGCCGCCCGGACCGGCCGTGCGGTAGGTGCCGGGCCGGATGTCGGTGCCGACCAGGAAGGTGCCGCTGCCGTCGATCGTGTCGGCCGGCCCGGCGGGCGCGGTTTCGGCGGGCGGGGTGGTCACGGCCGGCGGCGCGGTCACCGTCGCCGTGACGGTCACGGTGACCGTCGGGGCCGGTGGCGCGGACGGCACCGGCGGCGCCGGAGCGGTGACCGTCGCGGCGACGGTCTGTGTGACCGCGGGCTGCGGAACCGGGCCCGCCCCGGTCACCGTCCCCGAACCGCTGGAGCAGGCCGTCAACCCGGCCAGCAGTCCGGCCGCCGTAACGATCGTGATGGTGCGTGTACGCAAGGTCCCCCCTGGGACCTGTGGCCGATGAGGGCCCGACCCTACCGGCCGGGCGGACCGCCTCAGCGCTTGTCCCGCCCTCCGGTACGACCGGTAGGGTCCCGGGTGACCGGCACCCGCGTCGAGGGCCCGAGGGGGCACACATTGGGGACACCGCCGCCATCGCCACCGTCATCGCCACCACCGCCGCCGAGCGGTCCCGGCTTCGCCGGCTTCCCGCAGCAGCCGCGGCCCTCGGCGCCGAACAGTCGTCCCGGTTTCGGGCCGCCGCCCGACCTTCCCCGCGCGCCGGGTGTGCCCGGCGCACCCGGTGTGCCCGGCGCTCCTGCCTCGGGTGGCGGGGGCGGCGGGCTGCGGCGCAACGCGGTCTGGGCGTTCGTCGGCGCGATCCTCGCCTCGGTGGTCTGGACCGGCACCGTCGTGGTGGTCCCCGGCATCGTCGGGGGCGAGTCGTCCGCGAAGAGCCTCGGCGGCTACCACGCCGTCGACCGGATCTGCGACGCGGGCAAGCTCACCGCGTTCCGCGGCAAGTACAAGATGGTGGACAACTACCCGCTGGAGCACGCGGGTCGTAGCGACTCCATGGACGTCATGCGCTGCTACGCGCTGATGAAGCGCACGCCCGAGGGCAGCGAGACCCCCGAGTACGCCACCCTCGACATCCGGGTCGAGCTGCACAAGGCCGTCGACTCCGTCCCCGAGTTCGCCGCCGTGCGGCACTACTTCGAGCAGCAGAAGTACGAGATCACCGACGCTCCGGGCCTCGGCGAGGAGGCCTACTTCGCCTACGGCGACGAGCCGACCAGCTCGGACAAGACCTTCCACGACATCAACTACCACCTGCAGGTCCGCGACGGCGGCATGACGTACTCGCTGTACTGGACGGACAACTACCAGACCGGCGAGAACCACACGCTGGACCGCGAGACCGTCCGCAAGGCCATGCTCGACGACACCCGGGACATGCTCAAGGCGATCGGCGGCCCGTAACGGCGTCCCCCGTAACGGCCGGGCGGGCGCGGGTCAGTACGACGGCGTCCGGGAACCGGCCCGGGCGGCCCTCGCCACGGCGACCACGGCCCGTTCCAGCGCGAAGGCCGGGTCGTCGGAACCGCCCTTGACGGCGGCGTCCGCCTGCGCGATCGCGGTGAGGGCGGTGGCCACGGCGTCGCCCGTCCAGCCGCGCATCTGCTGGCGGACCCGCTCGACCTTCCACGGCGGCATGCCCAGCTCGCGCGCCAGGTCCGCCGGGCGCATGTTCCGCCCGGTGGTCGCCAGCCGGCCGATGCTGCGCACGCCGGAGGCCAGCGCGTAGGTGATGCCGGTCGGCGGCTGGCCGACCGCGAGCGCCCAACGCAGCCGCTCCAGCGCCTCGGCGGCCCGGCCGGTGACCGCCAGGTCCGCCACCTCGAAGCCGGTCGCCTCGGCCCGGCCGCTGTAGTAGCGGGCCACCACGGTCTCGTCGATGGCGCCCTCGACATCGGAGGTGAGCTGGCTGCACGCGGCCGCCAGCTCGCGCAGGTCGCTGCCGAGCGCGTCCAGCAGGGCCTGGCAGGCCTCGGGCGTCGCCGAGCGGCCGAGCGTACGGAACTCGCCGCGGACGAAGGCCAGCCGCTCGCTCGCCTTGGCGAGCTTGGCGCAGGCCACCTCGCGGCCGCCGGCCTTCCGGCCCGCGTCCAGCAGGCCCTTGCCCTTGGCACCGCCCGCGTGCACCAGGACCATGATCACTTCATCGGCGGGGGCCTCGATGTACGCCTTGACCTCCTTGACGGAGTCGGCGGAGAGGTCCTGGGCGGCCCTGACCACGATGACCTTGCGTTCGGCGAAGAGCGACGGGGTGGTCAGCTCGGCCAGGCTTCCCGGCTGCAGGCCGCCCGGCGGGAGGTCCCGCACATCGGTGTCCGGGTCGGCCGCCTTCGCCGCGGCCACCACCTGGGCGACGGCGCGGTCCAGCAGCAGCTCCTCCTGGCCGACCGCGAGGGTCAGCGGGGCGAGCAGGTCGTCGGGTGCACTCTTCCTGGCCATCGCCTACCAGCATCCCACGGGGGACGGACAGCTCCGTCCCTGGAGAATGGACGGGTGACCGAAGACCCCACCACCGATCTGCCGGACGGCTTCGACCCGTACGCCCGGCAGCTGCTCGTCCTGCCCGACCGCGACGCCGCCGAGGAGGCCGCGGAGGAGCTCGGCGCGGACCACCCCGACCTGGGCGAGCTCGAAATCGTCCGCGACGCCCTCGCCGGCGAGGACGACGCCGAGGACGCCCAGTGGCTGGTCGTCGCCGAGCCCCCCGAGACCGGCTGGACACCCGCCCTCCTCCACACCCTCGACACCGTCGCCACCTCCCACGAAGGCTGGCGCGAGGAGGGCTGACCCCTGGAGTGGGAAGTCGGCTCGGCCGACTTCCCACTCCGGCCGAAGGGCCGCACGTCCCGCGCTCGCGCCGCGCTCCGGGCTCGCCCGGAGCTCGGCGTCGCTCTCTCCCTTCGCCTCGCCCGCTGGAGCGGCTCCCTTCCCCGCTCCCGGGTGCTTGCCCGGCCCCGAGCACCCCGCTC
>NZ_BAAAKJ010000214.1:20474-22759 GCF_039527695.1 Kitasatospora putterlickiae | reverse complement strand
CCCCCGCCCCGCCGACAGCGGCGTGACCGCCGTACCGGGCAGCCCGTCCGGCACTGTCGGCGGCTCGCCGAGCGCGGGGCCGAGCACCACCCGCTCCGCGCCCGGGGCCCTCGCGCCCTCCACGGCCACCAGCAGCGGCGGGGGCGACGCCCCGGTGCCGGCGCTGTGCACGCGCTCCGACCTGGGGCGGGGGAGCCGGCGCCTCGGCGCAGCGGACGCCGACGGGCGGGTCTACGGCTCGTTCACCGTGACCAACGTCTCCGGGCGCGGCTGCCAGCTCGGCGGGCCCGGTTCGGTCACCGTCACGGGCGTCACGGGGACGGACACCGGTCGCATCCGGGTGGCCTTCCACACGGCGGGCGACCCGGCGACCGAACTGCCCGCGCCAAGGCCCTCGTCCGGCCCGGCGACGGGGAAGGACGCGGGAAGCGACGGGCTCGTGCTCGCGCCCCGGGCCGGGTACCGGGTGGACTTCGCCTGGATCCCGGACCCGGCCGGCTGCTCCGCGGTGCCGGGTGGCGGGTCGGCCTCGCCGAGCGCGTCGATCGGCACCGGCCAGCCGGGCACGTCCGGCGGCGGTACGACGGGGGGCGGCGGCGTGACGGGCGGTGCGGGCGGCCCCGGCACGGCGAGCGCTGGCCCGGGGACTGGGCCCGGTACGGGTCCCGGTACGGGCCCGGGGACGGGTGGCGGCGCGGGCGGCGGGACGGGCTCGGTGCCCGGTGCGGGCGAAGGCGGTGCTGGTTCCGGATCGGGATCGGGCTCCGGATCGGGGTCGGGCTCCGGATCGGGTTCGGTGCCTGGCGCCGGGTCCGCGTCCGGTGGTGAGGTTGGCGGCTCGGGGGCGGGGACCTCCGGCGCCGGCTCGGGAGGCACGGGCGGCGGCGCGACCGCTTCCGGCGCCGCGAGCGGCGGGCCGGGGACCTCGGCGGGCGGTACCAGTGGGGTGCCCGGGGTGGTCCCGGCGTCCGACCCCACCGTGGAGCCGACCACGCCGCCGCGGCCGACCGCGACGACGGGCGCCCCCAGCGGCGCGCCGAGCCCGTCGGCCACCGGGACGTCCGGCCCGAGCGCGCCTGCGGGGAACGTCACCCTGGTGTACACCCCGGCCCCGGGCAACCCGGCCGCCGCGACCGTAGCCCTGCCCGGCGCCTGCGCAGGCACCGTCTACCGGACGACCCCGCAGCTCCTCCCGCCTGACCCCCAGGCCCCCGCCCCCAGCACCTCCCCCTCGGCGGGGTGAACGGCTGGTGGGGCGGCCGGCTGGTGGGTGACTCGCCGTTGAGGTGGGGTGCCGGTGTGCTGGGGGGGGCCGTCCCCGCGGCGCGAGAAGTCGGCGGGTCCGACTTTCTGCTCCAGTAGAGGGGCGGGCGGGCGCGGACGGGGCCGGCCGCGCGGGGCGAGTATGTAGACCGGTCTGCATATTTTGATGGTTCGGGGGAGAGGTCGCGGTTGGGAGTGGAAAGTCGGTGGGACCGACTTCCTGTTCCGGCGTCTGGGTGTGGGCGGAGTGGGCGAGGCAGTATATGTAGACCGGTCTGCATATTTTTGCGGCTGGACGCGCGAGGCGGGGTCGGGTGGGGGCGGGCGGGTTGGCGCGAGGGGAGTGGGAAGTCGGCGGGCTCGACTTTCAGCTCCAGAGGCCCACGCGGGTGGCTGAACTATGTAGACCGGTCGCCATATTCGGTGCCCCGGGCGTGGGTGGAGGCCGAGGTGGCGGGAGCAGGAAGTCGGCCGGGTCGACTTCCTACTCCCGAGTGCACGTGCGTCCGGCAGAGTATGTAGACCGGTCTGCATATTTCCCGGCGGCGGGAGGCGTGGCGGGAAGGGTTCACGGGGCCCCTGGGGGCGGGCGGGGTGTGAGGAGTGGTTACCGTGGGGGTGTGTACCGGTTCCTCCTCACCCCGCGCTGGCTGAGCGGCACCGCGCTGGCCGTGGCGGCCGTCGCGGTGTGCGTCTGGCTCGGCTCCTGGCAGCTCGGTCGCTTCGAGGACAAGGTCTCCTCGCACAAGGAGATCAGCCAGGCGGCGTCCGACGCCGGCACGCCCCGGCCGCTCGACGAACTGCTGGCCGCCGACCGGCCGCAGGTCACCACCGACACCGTCGGCCGCGCCGTGACGGTCACCGGCACCTTCGACCAGCAGCACCAACTGCTCGTCCCCAACCGCGTGCTGGACGGCAAGCAGGGCTACTACGTGCTCACCCCGCTGCGCACCGCCGACGGACGCACCGCCGCCGTCGTCCGCGGCTGGGCCGCCGGAGATCCCCCGGCGGCGACCGCGGTC
>NZ_BAAAKJ010000214.1:14310-20448 GCF_039527695.1 Kitasatospora putterlickiae | reverse complement strand
CCCGGCCGGCGAGGTGACCGTGGCCGGCCGTCTCCAGGCCGGCGAGAACAGCGGCAGCGGCGGCGCCGTGGCCGGCGGCCTCCCGGACGGCCAGCTCGGCACGATCAATCAGGCCGCGCTCGTCAACAAGATCGAGCTAAGCGGCTGGTACGACGGCTGGGTCTCCGCCGACGACGCGGCGGACGGGCTCACCCCCGTGCCGACCGTGCAGCCGCAGGGCGGCGACGGCCTCTCCCTGCGCGCGTTCCAGAACCTCGGCTACACGCTGGAGTGGTTCGTCTTCGGTGGCTTCGTGGTGTTCATGTGGTTCCGTCTGATGCGTCGCGAGGCGGAGGCGGAGCAGGACCGGGCCCTCGGACTGGACCCGGTCCTGGACTGACGCCGGACTGACACCGGACTGACCTCGAAGCGGCGTCCGAGCGGTGCTGGCGCTGGAGCCGCCCCGCCGATCAGCGCGGCGGCTTCACCGGCGGAACGGTCGGCTTGCCCGGCGCGGTCGGGACCGCCGGCGCCGGCGCGGACGGCACGGTGGGCGTCGGCACAGTGGACGGCACGCCGGACGAGGACGAGGGCGACGGCGAGCCGGTCGGCGGCGGGTAGTCGCACCTACGGCTGCTGTTGCCGTTGTTGCCGCTTCCGTTGTTGTCCGAGTTGTACGTGTCGGCGTGGTGCCGCGTCTTGCGGCCGCTCTTGGAGCCCTTCGACCCCTTCGACCCGCTCGACCCGCCGGACCCCTTCGAGCCCGACTTGGCGAGCACCACCACACCGCCGTCCTCCCCGCCCGCCGCCCCCACCGTGCTGCGGAACGCCGCCTTCACCACCGTGGAACCGGCGGTGGGAGAAGGCAGTGGCGAGGACGAGGCCGACGGCGACACCGACGGCGAGGCCGGCGGCGGACAAGCCGCACTCCCGCCCCCACCCCCGCCCCCGCCGTCATCGTCCTGCCCCGAGCAGCCGGTGAGCATCAGCACCCCGGCCACCCCCACCCCCACGACCGTCAACAGACGCCTCACCCCGTGCCCCCCGTTTCCCGCGTCCCTACTACTCCGTGTCCGCCTGATTCTCGCCCACCGCCGCGCCGCCCAGGTGCCGGCGGACGAAGTCGATCTCCAGCCGCAGCTGCTTGATCCGCTCGTCCACCACCAGCGACCCGTGCCCGGCCTCGTACCGGTACACCTCGTGCGGCTTGCCGAGCCGCTCCAGCCGCTCGACGTAGTTGTCGATCTGCTTGATCGGGCACCGCGGGTCGTTCACCCCGGCGCTGATGTACACCGGCACCCGCACCCGCTCGACGTACGTCAGCGGCGAGGACGCCGTCCAGCGCTCGGGCACCTCCTCCGGAGTCCCGCCGAAGAGGGTGCGGTCGATCGCCTTCAGCGCCTCCATCTCGTCGTCGTACGCCGTCAGGTAGTCCGCGACCGGCACGGCGGCGACGCCGAGGTTCCACAGCTCAGGCTGCGTCCCGAGCCCGAGCAGCGTGAGGTAGCCGCCCCAGGAGCCGCCGGACAGCACCAGCCGCTCCGGGTCGGCCAGACCGCTCGACACCGCCCACTCCCGCACCGCGGCGATGTCCTCCAGCTCGATCAGCCCGACCCGCTCGCGCAGCGCGTCCGTCCAGGCCTGCCCGTAACCGGTGGAGCCGCGGTAGTTGACCCGGACCACCGCGAAGCCGTGGTCGAGCCAGGCGGCCGGGCCGGCGGCGAAGGAGTCGCTGTCGTGGTGGGTCGGTCCGCCGTGGACCTCGAACACGGTCGGCAGCGGCCCGTCGCCGGCCCCGGCCGGCCGCTGGACCAGCGCGTGCACCCGCCCGCCGGGCCCGTCCACCCACACGTCCTCGACCGGCACCGAGCGGGGCGGGACGGCGCCGGGCGCGCGCAGCACCACGGTGCCGGCGGTGGATCGCACGGCGGACGGCTCGGCGGCGGAGGACCAGAGGAACTCCACGGTGCCGTCCGGCCGCGGGGTGGCGCCGCCGACGGTGCCGCGCGGGGTGTCCAGCCGGGTGAGCACGCCCTCGTCGAGGGAGTACGAGAACAGCTCGCTGCGCGCCTCGTACTCGTGCTCGATCAGCAGCGTCCGGGCGTCCGGCCGCCACTGGGCGGAGAGGTCGCCGGGCAGCTCGCGGCCCTGCTCGTCGCGGAGTGCCAGCGCGGTTTCGACGCCGGTCGCGACGTCCCAGATCATCGGCTCCCAGCGGCCGGTGCGCTGGTGGGCGACCAGCAGCCGGGTGTCGCCGTCGAGCGGCGCGAAGCCCAGGCAGGCCAGCCCGCGCGGCTCGTCGCGGCCGGTGACCTCGTCCAGTTCCGCCACGGTCTCGACCGCGGAGCCCTCGTGGGGCAGCCGCACGACGCGGATCGCACCGTGCATGGCGTCGCCGTGCTCGGTGTGGTCGATGGCCAGCAGGGTGCCGTCGTGGCTGAGGTCGCCGACGCCGCCGTACTCGGCGTGCCGGTAGATCTCGACGGCCTCGGCCGCTCCGGCGCGGCGCAGGTGCAGGGTGGTGCCGCCGTCGTCGGTGGAGCGGCCGACCACCACGGTGCCGTCCCGGCCCAGGGCGAGGCCCGCCTCGTAGGACGGGGCGAGCCCGGGGACGGCCTCCTCGTCGGGGCCCTCGGCGCCCTCGGGGCGGCCGGCGAACGGCTGGCGGCGCCAGATGCCGAACTCGTCGCCGTCGCTGTCGTCGAACCACCAGATCCACTCGCCGTCGGGGGACAGCTCGGCGTCGGTGGTGCCGTTGGGGCGGTCGGTGACCCGCCGGTGGGTGTCGGTGGCGCGGTCCCACGCGTAGACCTCGTAGGTGCCGCTGGCGTTGGACACGTACAGCGCCCGGTCGGGGGCGTCCTCCGCCCAGTCCGGCAGGGAGACCCGTGCCGCCCTGAACCGCTGCTCCCACGCCGGTACGGCGCTCTTCTCCTCGCTCATCCACCCATCCAACCCGATCGGGGGGAGGAAACGGAACGGGAGGGTGAAACGGAAAAGCGGGGAGGACCGCGGTGCGGTCCTCCCCGCCGGCGCCGCGGGCTCACCCCGTCCGTCGGGGCAACAGCTGCACCAGGCCCACCAGCAGAACCTCCAGCACCGCCAGCGCCGCGAGGCTGCGCCCGAACGCGCCGGTCGCGTCATCGGCGGCGTAGTAGAGGACGCCGATCAGCGCGACCCCGAGCGCCCCGGCCACCTGCTGGACGGTGGCGACCACGCCCGCCGCCGAACCGGCCAGCCCCGGTTCGACGCCCGCCAGCACCACCGCCGTCACCGGCGCGACCACCAGGCCCATCCCGAGGCCGTCCACGAACAGGCCCGGCGCCAGCCACCAGACACCGCCGCTGGAACCGGTGCCGTACACGGCGAGGGCGAGCAGGCCCAGCCCCGCGACCATCAGCAGCCCGCCGAGCGCGATCGTCTGCCGGCCCAGCCGGGCGGCGACGCGGTGCGCGGTGGTGGAGGTCACCAGGTAGCCGACGCCGATCGGGGTGAAGACGAGGCCCGCACCGAGCGCGTCCAGGCCCCGGCCGGGCTGCAGGTAGAGGGCGAGCACCAGGAAGAACGAGGCCTGGCCGAGCCAGAAGGCCAGCTGGGCGAGCAGCCCGGTGGTGAACGCGCGGTCGGCGAACAGCCGGGTGTCGACCAGCGGCGAGCCGCCCGCCCGGCCGCCGCGGTGCTGGTGGACGGCGAACAGCACCAGCAACGCCGCCGAGCCGCCCAGGCTGAGCCAGGTCCAGAGCGGCCAGCCGGCCTCGGGGCCCTGGATCAGCGGCAGCACCAGGCCGGTCAGCGCGACGGTGACCAGCGCGACGCCCGCCGGGTCCAGGCCGGGCCGGTGCCCGGCGCGCGACTCCGGCAGGCAGCGCCGCACCAGCGCCAGGGCGGCCAGGCCGACCGGCAGGTTGAGCAGGAAGCAGGTGCGCCAGTCCAGGCCGAACAGGTCGGCGCGGATCAGCAGCCCGCCGATCAGCTGCCCGAGGACGGCGCCGAGGCCCATGGTCAGCCCGTACGCCGAGAACGCCCGGGCCTGCGCCGCGCCGCTGTACGCCGTCCGCAGGATGGCCAGCACCTGCGGGCCCATCAGCGCCGCCGCCAGTCCCTGGGCGATCCGGGCACCGACCAGCGCGCCCGCCGTCGGGGCCAGGCCGCAGGCCGCCGAGGCGAGGGTGAACAGGGCCAGGCCGAGCCCGAAGACGCGGCGCCGGCCGTAGCGGTCCCCGAGCCGGCCGGCGGTGATCAGCCCGGTGGCGAGGGCGAGGCCGAAGCCGGCGACCACCCATTGGACGGCGGCCGGTCCGGCTCCCAGGTCGGCTTGGAGGGAGGGGATGGCGACGTTGACGACGAAGATGTCGAGGGCCGTCATGAAGGTCGCGGTCAGCAGGACGGGCAGCAGGCCGCGCGGGGCGGGCGCGGCGGTCGATGTGGCCGGGCGGCCCACGTGGGCGGTTCGGGCGGTGAGCGCGCTGGACAACTCTTCATCTCCCGTGGGGTGTTGGTGTGGAGTGCGGCCGGCTCAGGCGCCCGGGACGCGGTCGAGGAAGCCGTACACCGAGGCGATCCGGCCCTCGGCGTCCGTGACCAGCACGTCGAAGCCGATGACCAGCGGCTCCTCGCCGGCCGCGCCGAGGTTCCACGTGAAACGCGCGGTGTTGTGGTGGGCGTCGACCGGGCCGAGGGTGAACACCAGCCCGGGGAACTGCGCCTGGGCGGCGCCGAGCAGCGCGTCGAAGCCCGCGCGGCCGGTGACCTCGGCCAGCGGGTCGGTGTAGGTACCGTCCTCGGCCCAGGCCTCGTCGACCAGCTTCCGGCGCGCGACCGGGTCGGTCTCGTTCCAGGCGGCGAGGTAGCGGGCGGCGAGCTGCTGGAGGTCGGTCGGCTGGGTGGCGGTCATGGTCTTCTCCCTTGTCCGGTGCAGGTGTTGGCGGGCCGTTCCCGCTGGTCAAAAAGGTACGGACGGCGGACGGCGGGCGAATCCGTCACGGATAGGCAGGGCGTACGTAGGTCGCCGCCAGTAGGGTCGGGGCAACGGGAGGGGAGACCTGGATGCTGTACGGGCGGGAACGGGAACGGGCCGCCGTCGACGCGCTGCTCGACGGTGCGCGGGGCGGCCGAAGCGGCGTTCTGGTGCTGCGCGGCGAGCCGGGGATCGGCAAGACGGCGCTGCTGGAGTACGCGGTGGCGGCGGCCGGGGACGGCGTCCGGGTGATCAGGGCGACCGGGGTCGAGTACGAGGCGGAACTCCCCTTCGCGGGGCTGAGTCTGCTGCTGGCGCCCGGAATCGACCGGCTGGCCGCCCTGCCAGGTCCGCAACGGCGTTCGCTGGAGGGCGCGTTCGGCCTCGGCGAGCCGGCCGGGGGTGCGGACCGGCTGCTCGCGGGGCTGGCCACGCTCGGGCTGCTCGCCGAACTCGCTTCCGAGCAAACGCTGTTGTGCGTCGTCGACGATGTTCAATGGCTGGACCGGCCCTCGCTGGACGCCCTGCTGATCGCGGCCCGGCGGCTCCAGGCGGAGGGCGTCGCCCTGCTGCTCGCCGCCCGGGACGACGGCGCCGAGACGCTGCCGCTCGCCGGGCTGCCCGAGCTGCGGCTGACCGGGCTCGCCGAGGCGGACGCCGTCCGGCTGCTCGCCGACCGCGCGGGCGGGACGCTCGCCGAACCGGTCCGCCGGCGGCTGCTCGCCGATGCGGCCGGTAACCCGTTGGCGCTCGTTGAACTTCCGTTCACGGAAGCCGGGTTCGGCTCCGGTGGCCTCGCGCTCACCAGTCGCCTGCAGATCGCCTTCCACGGCCAGGTCACCGGCCTGCCGCCGGCCACCCAGACCCTGCTGCTGGTCGCCGCCGCCGAGCAGAACGGCGAACTGGACGTGGTGCTGGCCGCGGCCGCAGCCCTCGGGGTGGACGCCGGGGCGCTGGCGCCCGCCGAGGAGGCCAGGCTGGTCACCGTCGGCGCCGACCGCCGGCTCGTCTACCGGCACCCGTTGCTGCGCGCCGCCGTCCTCCAACGGGCGCCCCTGCAACAGCGGTTGGCCGTCCACCGGGCGATCGGCGAGGCCCTGGAGGACGGCGACCGGCGCACCTGGCACCTCGCCCTCGCCGCCACCGCACCCGACGCCGGTCTCGCCGACGCGCTGGAGCGAACCGCCCAGCGGGCCGGGGGG
>NZ_BAAAKJ010000214.1:0-14211 GCF_039527695.1 Kitasatospora putterlickiae | reverse complement strand
CGACGGCGCCGCCGGCCTGCTGGTGCTCGCCGCCGAAGCGGCCACCGAGGAGGGCGCGTTGGCGCAGGCCGAGGCGCTGGCCGACCGGGCCGGGGCGCGCACCGACAGCGTCTTCGCGCACGCCCTGCTGGACCAGGTCAGGGCCGTCGCCCACTTCTGGCGCGGCGCCTACCCGGCCGCGTACCGGCTGCTGCTGGACGCCGCCGCCACCGACATCGAGCCCGCGCACGCCGCGCGGATGCTGCTCCAGGCCTTTCACGCCGCCTGGTACGTCGGCGAGGAGCCGGTGGCCGTCGTGCTCGACCGGCTGGCCGCCCTCCCGCTCGGCCCGGAGGAGCCGCTCGCCCCGCTGGCCCGGCACCTGCCGGCCGCCGTGCTGCCCGCGCTGGGGCGGTCGGTTGATCCGGTGCCGGACGTGCGCGTCACGGTGGAGGCGGCGCGCAAGGCGGGGGCGGAGAGCCCCGTCGACCTGGTGCAGCTGTGCGGTGCGGCGCTCGTCCTCGGGCGGGACCACGAGACGCTGGAGCTGGCCGCCGAGCTGATCGCGGAGGCGCGGGCGAAGGGGACGGTGGGGGTGCTGCCCACGCTCCAGTTCTTCCGTGCCGAGGCCGAGTTGTTCCATGGGCGGCACCGCGACGCCGAGGTCACGGCGGCGGAGGGGTATGCGCTGGCGCGGGACACCGGGCAGCACCAGTGGACCAGCCAACTCGCCGCCCTGCTGGCTTGCTTGGCGGCGCTCGGCGGTTCGGACGAGCGGTGCGCGGAGCTGGCGGCGGAGGCGCTCGCCTCCGGTTCCCCCGCCCCTGCGGCCGGCGAGCCGTGGGCGCGGTGGGCGCTCGCGCTGCTGGACCTGGGGCGGGGACGGGTGGCGGTCGCCGCCGACCGGCTGCACGCGCTCACCACGGGGCCGTACCGGCACCACGTGGGCGCGACCCGGGCGGTGCCGGACCTGGTCGAGGCGGCCGTCCGGCTGGGCGAGCCGGAGCGGGCTGCGGAGGCGTATGAGCGCTTCGCCCGCTGGGTCGGTGCGGCCGGGACGCCGTGGGCGGAGGCGCTGCTGCTGCGCTGCCAGGCGCTGTTGGGGCCGGACGAGTTGGCGGAGGCCGCGTACCGGGCGGCGCTGGAGCTGCACGAGGGCACGCACCGCTCGTTCGAACAGGCGCGGACGGCCCTGCTGTACGGCGAGTGGCTGCGGCGGGAACGGCGGCGGACGGACGCCAGGCCGCACCTGGGCGCGGCGCTGGAGGTCTTCGAGCGGCTGGGTGCGACACCTTGGGCGGACCGGGCCCGCGCCGAACTGACCGCTACTGGCAGCGCTGCCCCGGCGCAGGCGACGGTAGGGGCGCTCACGGCGCTCACGCCGCAGGAGTTGCAGATTGCCCGGCTGGCGGCGCAGGGGCTCACCAACCGGGACATCGCGGCGCAGTTGTTCCTGAGCCCGCGGACGGTCGGGCACCACCTGTACAAGGCGTACCCGAAGCTGGGGATCGCCTCGCGGACGGAGCTGGTGGCGCTGTTCTGAGGGGGTGGGTTTCCTATTCGGCGGGGGTTCCGCGGAGGAGGAAGGGGAGGTGGATGCCGCGGGTGAGGGCGGTGAGGGCGTGGGTGGTGCGGCGGTGCTGTTCGGGGTCCATGGCGTCGGGGAGTTGGTGGGGGTGGAGCCAGTGGACGGCGGTGATGGTGGCGGGGGGTCGGTGGCGGGCGACGGTGGTTTCCTGGGCGGGGGTGAGGTGGCCGCCCCAGTAGACGAAGTTGACGCCTTCGGGGAGGTGGTGGGCGGAGACGTAGTCGGTGGCGAGGATGTGGCGCAGGGGGAGGACGAGGCCGGTTTCGGTTTCGGTG
This sequence comes from Kitasatospora putterlickiae, assembly GCF_039527695.1. NCBI lineage: Bacteria > Bacillati > Actinomycetota > Actinomycetes > Kitasatosporales > Streptomycetaceae > Kitasatospora > Kitasatospora putterlickiae. The sequence continues at coordinate 12,369 of NZ_BAAAKJ010000214.1, read as the reverse complement.
TGGCGGCGGGCGGCGAGGTGGGGGAGTTCGTTGGCCTCGGCGCTGCCACCGGGGAGCATGAGGCCGGACTTGTAGGCGGTTCCGATCAGGAGGATCGCGCCGTCGCGGTTGAGGATGAGGGTCTGGTGGCCGAGGCGTCGGCGGGGCGGGTTGGTGAGGATGGCGGGGAGGTTGTGCAGCATGCGGGGGTGCTCCTGTTCGGCGAGAGCCAGGTGAAACAGGCGGGCAGTCCGGCACAGACACCGGCGGAGAGAATCAGCCCGAAGATGAGCAGTCGCGGCCCGAGCGGCCCGTTGCGGATGGGCCAGCAGACGGCCGTGGCGGTGAGGGTGGAGAGGGCGGGGACGCCGAGGACGGCGCCGAGCAGCTTCACGCCACGTCGGCGGCGCGGGGCCTGCTGGGGTGCTGGACGGTGATGAAGCGGGGCGCGGGGAGGGCCTGGATCGCTTCGGGCGCGGTGGTCCACTCGCAGCCGCCGGCGAGGGGCCGGAGGTAGACCAGCTTCGCGAGAGTGTCCATGTAGACGGCCTCGACGGGCTTTCCGGTGAAGTCGCGGTGCGCGAGGTCCCGGACGACCTCGCCGACGGTGGGGGTGTAAATGGGCATGGGGGCTCCATTGGTTGCGCAGGGTTCCCGATCTCCTACGGGGTGTAGCCATGGCGGACTTTGGAGCCCTAGGATCGGAAGGCATCCCCACTTGACAGATATCCCCGTGGGATTCAGGGATCGAAGAGGTCTGATCATGCGTGAGACGGAACTGGACCCGGCGACATCTCCCCTTGCCGCCTTCGGTGTTCAACTTCGCAGGTCACGAAAGGCGGCGGGGCTCAGTCAGGTCGAGTTGGGGCGGATCACCAACCTGAGTGACAGCCAGATCTCCAACCTCGAAAGAGGTACACGGACTCCCACACTCGACTGGGTCCGAGTGGCCGACCAGGTGTTGGATACCGGTGGAACCCTGGAACTCATGTACTGGAGCCTCAGTGGCCCTTCCTTGTTGGAAGGATTCCCGGAGTATGTGGCACATGAGGCGAAGGCCGTCGAGCTCCGCCAGTTCGAACTCGGTGTCATCCCAGGGCTGTTCCAGACCAGGGCCTACGCGGAGACGATGGCGGCAGCGGATGTGCGGCGAGGAGTCATCACGGAAGAGGCCGCGGACGGGAGGGTCGCCTACCTTCTCACCCGCCAACAGCGGCTCAACGGTCCTGCGTCGCCATTTGTCCACACCGTTCTGGATGAAAGCTGTCTTCGGCGCATTGTTGGGGGATCGCGGGTCATGCGCGAACAACTCGAACGCTTGGAGGAGTTGGCCGACCGCCCCCGGACTATCATTCAGGTGGCGCCGTTCTCGATGGGTGAACGCCGGTCCCTCGCGTTGCCGGTCGTTCTGCTGACCATGGCAGACCGCAGCATGCTGGGGTACACCGAATCCCAAGAGCGCGGCTTCCTCACCAGGGAATCACAGACAGTCACCCTGTGGGCCAGAGACTACGATCGGCTGCAGGTGGGATCCAGCTCGGATGTGGCATCCCTCGAAATGATCCGCGCAGCCCGGAAGGACCTCCGATCATGAGCCGCACCGCCCCCGTAGACCTGACCGGCGCCGCCTGGCTGAAGTCCAGCTACAGCCAGAACGGTGGGAATTGCATCGAGGTCGCCCCTGGTTTCCCGGCCGTCGTCCCCGTCCGCGACTCCAAGGACTCCGCCGGCCCCGCGCTCGTCTTCCCCGCCGACGCCTGGCGCTCCTTCGTCACCGCCGTCCAGGCCGGAGAGTTCGGCACCATCTGAGGCGGACTCACCGATGGGCCTCGACCCGCCGGTCGAGGCCCATCGCCGACTACCTACTTCCCTGGACGGCCGAGCTGGTGGACGCGCCAACCTGCGGTGCGCCAGGGCGCCGGGTCGAGGGTGGTACGGCAGTCGACCAGCACCGGGTAGTCGGGCAGCTTCACCAAGACGGTGGGGTCGGCCAGTCGGTACTCGGGCCATTCGGTTGCCAGGACCACCAGTTCGGCGCCGGTTAGCGCGGCGGGGAGGTCTGTGGTGGAGTCGAGTTCGGGGTTGCGGACCATGGCGTTGGCCACGGCCTGGGGGTCGTGCACGGTGACGACGGCGCCGGCGCGGTGCAGGGCCAGGGCAAGGGCCAAGGCGGGGGACTCGCGAACGTCACTGGTGTTGGGCTTGAACGCGGCGCCCAGCACGGTGACGCGGGTGCCCCGGAGCGGCCGGTCCCCGAGGGCGTCGGTGATGAGGTCCATGGCGACGCCGGTGCGGGACTCGTTGATCTTCTCGGCGGCGAGCAGGAGATCCGCCGCGGCGGGGGCGCCGAGCAGTCGGGCGGAGGCGGTGAACGCCCTGACGTCCTTGGGTAGGCAGCCGCCGCCGTAGCCGATTCCCGGCTGCATGCCGCCCGTGCCAATCCGCGGGTCGATGCCCAGGATCTCCACGATCTTCGCGACATCGCCGCCGGCCTTCTCGCACATGTCCGCGACGCCGTTGATGTAGCTGATCTTGAGGCCGAGGAAGGTGTTCGCCGCGCCCTTCGCCAGCTCCGCCGTCGCGGGGTCGCAGACGAACAGCGGGACTCCGGTGTCCAGGATTGCGGCGTACACCGCGCGGATCGCCTTCTCGCCCTCCGCGCTGGTGACCCCGGCGATGATGCGGTCCGGGCGCAGGGTGTCCTCCACCGCGTGGCCCTCACGAAGGAACTCCGGGTTCCAGACGACCTCGACGCCGGTACCGGCGGGGGCCAGGCGCTGGGCGAGGGCGGTGACTTCGGTGGTGGTGCCGACGGTGACCGTGGACTTGCCCACGATCGTGCAGGCCGTGGTGAGGTGCGGGGCGAGCTGGCGGATCGCGCCGAAGACCTGACCGTTGTCGTAGGAGCGCCCGTCGGCGTCGATCGGGGTACCGACGCCGATGAAGTGCAGTTCGGCGAAGCCGGCCGCTTCGGCGATGTCAGTGGTGAAACGCAGGCGCCCGCCGGCGATGTGCGTGGCGAGGAGTTCGGGCAAGCCGGGTTCGAAGATGGGGCACTCGCCGTTGTTGAGCCGCTCCACCTTGTCGCGATCGACGTCCACGCCGATGACCTCGTGCCCGAGGTCGGCCATCGCCGCCGCGTGCGGGATGCCGAGGTGGCCGCAGCCGATCACGGAGACGCGCATGGAGGGTCCTTGTCTGGGCGCAGGGGCGCACCGTTACTCGGTGTGCCCCTGACGCTACCGGTTGCCGGAGGGCCGGTCGGCTGGATTCGATGGTCCGCCACTCGCCGCAGGAGCGACGCCGCCAAAGCCCGCCCGGGACCTGCGGACGGTCAGCACCTGACGCTCAGGAGTTCGGCCAGCCGGTGCAGGGCCGGGATCGCCTCGGAACGCACGACGACGTCACCCTCCCCCGCGCCCTCGATCAGGTACTCCTTGTGGGAGCCGTGTTCGGTGACGCCCTCGGTGTCCACGAAGAAGACCTTCAATCCGATCGCACGGGCGCGCTTCTGGACGTCGCGTCGGTCGGCATGCAGACCGATCACCAGCAACGCCTTGGCCTGCGGCGGGTAGTGCATGTCGGGCGTCCGCTGGTCGTACCGACGCATGAGGGCCTCCGGCAACCCGGCCCGGGCGAAGAGCCGGTCGAAGTTGTGCGTCGCCACCGGCCCGATCGCGTACCCGGCGTCGTGCAGGGCCTTCAGGACCCGGTGCGCCGCGGTCGGCCGGGCCTGTAGCAGATGCCGGAACATGCCGACCATGTCGTCGACCTTGCGCTCGGTGTCGGTCAGTACCTCCTGCACCAGGATGTCCTCGGCCGGGGTCATCGTGAAGGCGTAGCCCTGGGTGAGGTCGTTTCCCCGGCGGGCGGTGACCCGGTAGACCTCGTGGAGGAAGTGCAGCGGGGGTACGCCGGCCTCAATGCTGGTGCCGCACCCGGCCTCCACCACGAACGGCAGGTGCTCCAGCAGGCCGGACAGATCCTCGGCGTACTCGGGGGTGCCGCGCTCCTCCTTGATGCGCATCCCACCGGCCAGCACGTCCCACGGGACGTTCCGCGACGCCCGGGGAAGGTGGTAGTCCACCGACTGGATCACCATGTCGATCGAGCGGAATCCGGTCGGGGTGTCGCGGTCGGCCCGGTCGTCCTGGGGGTGGACGTCATACTCGGTGAGCGTGGCGTACAGGTCACCGCGGCGCCAGGTGGCGCCTTCGCCGGTGGGCTTCCAGCGGCCCTCGAAGAGCCATTTCTTCAGGTCCGCGCAGTGCGCCGCGACCTCGTCGGCCGGAGCCAGCCACGAGACGTACAGGTACAACTCCTCCGCCACCAGGCGATCGGTGGGGCGGCTGCGGTCGATGCCGTAGTGGAGGCGGTAGTGGACGACGCGGCGCCGGCCGTTGTCGTCCTCGGTCCAGCCGGATTGCTCGGCGTTGCGCGGGTCCTGGGTCCGCCGCCAGATGCCCTCTTCGATGCCCGGGTCCCGGTTGCCGGGCTCTGGCGCGAAGTGCTCGCGCCACATGGCGGACTGGTCGTCGGTCAGAGAGTCGATGACGACGTGGGGTAGAAGCACGGTGCCTCCTTGGTCATGGCCCGGCGGTGCTGGGCGTGGAACCAGGGAACCCGGGTTCGGGGTGCGGATGCGATGTCAGAGGGCGGTGAAATCCCGATGAAGGACCGGTCTGTCACGGTAATTTCCACCCTGCTGGCACTGTAGCCGAGCGCGCACGGTTCGCTACCCTCTGAACGTGAGTGGTGGCGGTGGTGCGGGTCCCCCGGGGGCGGGTATGGGAAAGCCGAACAATGTGTTCCGGTGGGTCCGCGAGGTCGAATGGGACATGTCGCGCCGCGAGGCCGCAGAGTTCCTTGTGAGTGAGTCGATCAAGGGGGGCGAACTGGTCTACCTGGTCGCCCGCACGATCGCGACGTGGGAGGACGGCACGACCGCCTGGCCGCGGGCCAAGTACCGCCGGCTCCTGGAACGGGTGACCGGCCGGGACGCCACGGAACTGGGCTTCACGCCCCCACCGTCCCGGTGTGGAACAACCGTGCCCGTGGCGGCGGATCCGACGAGAGGCGGTGATGAGGACATGCGCCGACGCAGCGTGCTCCTCGGAGTCGGGACCGTGGTGCTGACCGCCGCCGTCCCGCAATGCGCGGGCGGTGGCGACTACCTGGACACGGGACCGGCGCTGGGCCGCGACCACGTTCAGGCACTCCGGGAGGCCGAACTGGCGCTGTACGCGCAGGACCGCGACCACGGCTCAGCCGACCTCGCCGAGCAGGCAGCGACCGCGTTGGACACCGCTCGCGCCTGGTTGGCGCACGGCCGCTACAGCGCGGACGTCGGCCGCCAACTGCACACCGCCACCGGAATGCTGTCGGTCGTGGCTGGCTGGATCGCGCTCGACGCCGGTCGCACCAAGGACGCCCGCTCCCTGTACACGGAGGCGCTGGCCAGTGCTCGCCATGCCGACGACCCAGGGCTGGAGGCGCACGCGTTCGCGTGCCTGTCCCTGCTCGCCCACACCACCGGCCGCCCCCGCGAAGCCGTCGGGACCGCCCAGGTGGCGCAGCGCGCGGCCGCCGACCTCGGCTCACCGCGCTGGCTGGCCCTCCTGGCGATGCGTGAGGCGCGCGGCTGGGCGCTGCAGGGCGATCGCGTGCTGACCGAGCAGGCGTTGGTCCGGGCGTACGACTTGTATGCCAAGGGGCCACGGGAGACCGACCCGGACTGGCTGGGGTTCTTCGTCCCGGCCGAGCTGGCAGGACTGGAGTCACTGTGCCGCGCGGATCTCGGCCAGTACGACCGCGCGTGTGCGGGCGCGGAGCAGGCCGTGATGCTTTTCGCCGGGGGCAATGCCCGCAACGCGGCTCTCTACACCGCCGACCTGGCGCTTCATCAGGCCAGCCGGGAGCGGCCCGATCTCGACGCGGCCGTCGAGGCTGGCCACCGGACCCTCGCCTACCTCCAGAATGTCCACTCCGAGCGGCTCGCCCTCGCCCTGCAGAGCGTCGCCGAGTCGCTGGAGGTCTACCGGGCGGTGCCCGAGGTGGCCGAGTACCTCGACACCTACCGGACCGCCGTCCCAGCCGTCTGAAGTACGCCAATGATCTCCTCCCCGCCACAGGTGTCCCTGCACCGTCACGGTGTCGATGACATAGCGGTTCTGCTCGACACCCTCGCCGACATCTGGACCGACGCCCACACCGGCCACGATGATGTCGCTCAGGCCGGCTTCACCTCGGAGGCTCTGCGCCGCCAGATCACCGGGCACACCCGGCACGAGGAGTTCGTCCTGATCGTCGCCTCGCTCGCCGATCAGACCGTCGGCTTCGGCTACGGCTTCCACTGCACCCCCACCTACTGGTTCGGCGAACAGCTCCTCCCGGCCATCGAACCCAAGGCCCGCAACACTCGGTCCCTCGCAGGCATCTGCGAACTCGCCGTCCGCTCCGGTTGGCAGGGCTACGGAATCGGAACGCGGATCCATGACAGCCTGCTGGCGGCATTGCGCACCGAATGGGCGTCCCTGCTCGCCATGCCCGGCGACAGGGGCGCCCAGCGGCTCTACCGGCGCCTTGGTTACCGGTACGCCGGGCCGTACAACGCGGGCCCCGACGGCCCGGTCCTCGACCTGCTTCTGCTCCGGACCCGGCACTGACCGCCGCTGTCACCAGCCACATTCCCGTACCGCGTTGCCAGGGCGCCGCCGGTCGACGGGCCGGCGGCGCCCCTGTCGAGTGATCAGGCTCGCCGTTCGTCCTCACGGGCGGCGAGGTGTTGCCTGCACTGCTCCAGCAGTTCGCGCATGGATCCGCCGATCAGGAGGAAGAGTTCGGCGGACGAGGCGAAACGGGCGCCCGCGGGCGTCTCCTCGCCCAGGACGTCGGCGCCCTGGCGGGCCATGCCGGCCAGGGTCTCGTTCATCTCGGCGGCGCCGAGAATGGACCGCAGCCAGACCTCGTCGTCGGTGACGTAGCGCTCGCGGCGTTCGCCGGGCAGGCGTTCCCTCCTGATCAGCCCCTGCTGCTCCAGGAATCCGACCGCGTGTGACACGGACGCGGCGCTCACGCGCAGCCGCTGGACCAGGTCGGCGGCGGTGAGGGAGCCGGCGTCGGTGGTGAAGACGGCGGCCAGCACCCTCGCCTCCATCCTGGGGAGTCCGGACCGGGCGATCAGTTCGGTGAAGGCCTCCGTGAAGTCCCGCACCGCCCGCGGATCCCGCCCGTACCCGCTCTCGGTCACCGCCGGCACCTCCGGCTGGGCCTTCTTCGCCCGCCGTGCCCGCGTCTGCGTGGCCTCCGCCGCCCGCTCCGCCGCGTAGCCGTCCGGGCCGCCGTTGCGGGTGACCTCGCGCATGACCGTCGAGGCCGGCCGCCCGAGCCGCCGCCCGAGTTCCGCGTACCCCAGTCCTTCGGCCAGGCCTTCGGCGATGCGCTGACGGTCTTCGCTGGTGAGCCTGCCTCCGGGCATCGGTCTTCGTCCTCCGTCTGTCGACACGTGATCCGAAGTATGCATTCACTCGGATCTCATTGCAAAGACGGCAGGGTCCTTCATTGCATTCAGCTCCACAATCATTGCAATGAATGCTCAAAGAACCTTGTCATCGCGCTGCTTTGCTCGTTGACGAATATCTAAACGCAATGTAGCTTCATCATCGTTCAGAGGTTCTCGAACAGCAATGAGTGGGGAGACTCATGATGGACAGGAACAGCCTGCGCAAGGTCCGCGCCGTCCTCGAACGGCACGTCGAATCCGGCGACATCCCCGGCGTCGTCGCCCTCGTCGGCCACCGCGACGAGACCCACGTCGAGGCCGTCGGCACCATGAGCCACGACGGCGGCGCGCCGATGACGCGCGACACGATCTTCCGGATGGCCTCGACCTCCAAGCCGGTCACCATGGCCGCCGCCGCGATCCTGCTCGACGAGTGCCGCATCCGGCTGGACGACCTCGTCGAGACCTGGCTGCCCGAACTCGCCGACCGCCGGGTGCTGAAGCGGATCGACAGCCCGCTCGACGACACCGTCCCGGCCCGGCGGCCGATCACCGTGCGGGACGTGCTGACGTCCACCTTCGGCATCGGCATGGACATCGCGGCCCTCGGCACCCCGATCGCGACCGCGATCATCGAGAACGGCCTCACGCCCGACCTCCCGCAGCCGATGCCCGAGCCCGACGAGTGGATCCGCCGCCTCGGCGCGCTCCCGCTGATGAACCACCCCGGCGAGCGCTGGCAGTACCAGATCGCCAGCGACGTCCTCGGCGTGCTCGTCGCCCGGGTCACCGGCCAGCCGTTCGAGACCTTCCTCCGCGAGCGCGTCTTCGGCCCGCTGGGCATGAAGGACACCGGCTTCCACGTGCCCGCCGACGCCATCGACCGGCTGCCGCCCCTCTACGCCCCCGACCCGCGGACCGGGGAGTTCCACGTCTGGGACGAGCCGGCGGACGGCCGTTGGAGCAGGCCCCCGGCGTTCCCGGGCGGCGGCGGTGGGCTGGTCTCCACCGTCGACGACTTCCACGCCTACTTCCGGATGCTGCTGAACGGCGGCGTGCACGGCGGCGAGCGCGTCCTCTCCCGCCCCGTCGTCCAGCTGATGACCACCAACCGCCTCACCCCCGAGCAGACCGCCGCCCGCGAGGCCCTCGCCCGCGACCTCGTCCACCTCTCGCACGGCCAGGGGCAGCACGGGGGTTGGGGCCTCGGCATGGCGGTGCGCACCTACCGCGGCGACTACGCGCCGATCGGCCAGTTCGGCTGGGACGGCGGCAGCGGCACCTCGGCCTACGCCGACCCGGTGAACGGGGTCACCGGCATCCTGCTCACCCAGGTCGGGATGACCGTCCCGAACGCGGCCCGGCTGATCCACGACTTCTGGACCACCGTCTACCAGGCCGTCGACGCCTGACCGCCGACCGGCGTCCGCGACCCACAACACCCAGGCAACCGAAGGAACACACCACCATGTCGCTCACCCTGACCGATCAGGACAAGACCACCCTGCGCACCGCCGCCTACGGCGCCGTCGCGCTGCTGGCGGCCGCCGACGCCACCGGCTCGCCGCACCGGATCGCCACCCACGGCTCCGTCGCCCTGGCCTCCGGCACCGGCCCGGTCGGCCACGCGCTCGCCGGGAACACCAAGGTGCCGGGCCTCGACGGCAGGACCGTCGCCGACCACGTCCTGCCGGCCCTGACCGCCGCCGCGACCCTGCTCCACGCCCAGGACCCGGCCGAGGCCGAGAACTTCCGCGCCGTCGTCAACGTCGCCCTCGCCACCGCCGCCCAGGCCCGCAAGGGCGAGCCCACCCCCGCCATGGCCGAGATCACCCGCAAGATCAACGACGCCCTCACCGCCGCCGCCTGACCGGTGGCACGGTCCACCCCGGCTCCAGCGGCAGCAGGTGACCGGACAGCACGCGCACGTCGTCCTCGGGCGCCGCGCGCTCGCGCAGGGCCGGCAACCGCTCCGCGGCGTACCGCCGGTGGGCGTCGGCGCCGGACCACAGGGTGGTGACCAGGTAGCGCTCCGGGGCACCTCGCACTCGATCCACTTGCCCCACATGCGCGGCCGGCCTCCTGGCGATCCGGTATCCGGTACCGGACCATGATCGGCGGCGTCCACGGCCGGACGTCAACCAGCGGCGGGTACGAGCGCGGAGCAGGAAGTCGGCCGGTCCGACTTCCTGCTCCGTGACAGGACCGGGGCGATCAGCGGGTGCCCAGGGCGGACTGGATCTCGCCCAGGGAGCGGTTCTTGGTCTCGGGGACACGGCGGGCGACGAACAGGACCGCGCCCAGCGAGACCGCCGCGAAGAACCAGAAGACCCACCGCTCGCCCACCGCGTCGGCCGTCGGGAGGAAGGCCTGGCCGACGACGAAGTTGGCGGCCCAGTTGACCAGGGCGCACAGGCCGGTGCCACGGGCCCGGGACTCGGGCGGGAAGATCTCGGCGGCGAGGATCCAGAAGACCGGGCCCAGGCCGATGGCGAAGGAGCCGACGTAGGAGGTCATGGCGACCAGGGCGACGGCGTTGCCGACCGGGCCGGGGTGCGCGGGGCCGAGGACGACGCCGAGGGCGGTCAGCGAGACGGCCATGCCCGCCAGGGACCAGAGCAGCAACGGGCGCCGGCCGACGCGGTCGATCAGCGGGACGGCGGCGATGGTGAGCAGCACGTTCACCGTGCCGATCGCGACCGAGTAGCCGATGGAGCTGGTGGCGGGCAGGCCGGCGCGGGCCATGATGCTCGGCGCGTAGTAGATGATCGAGTTGATCCCGCCGAACTGCTGCACCGCCGCCAGCGTCACTCCGATCAGCAGGGCGGCGCGGGCGCCGGGGGTGGTCAGCAGCGCGCGCGGCCGTCCGGTGCGGGGGCGGGAGGTCCGGCCGTCGAGCCACGCCGGGGTCTCCGGGATGAAGAACGTGCCGATCAGCATCGCCACCGAGGGGATCAGCCCGACGGCGAACATCGCGCGCCAGTCGCCGCCGCCCGCGAAGGCCAGGTTGACCAGGTAGGAGACCAGGATGCCCACCGTCAGCAGGATCTGGTTCACCGTGATCATCCGCCCCCGCAGTCGCGGCGGGGCGATCTCGGCGAGGTAGAGCGGCACGATCGTCGAGGCGCTGCCGACCGCCAGGCCGAGGACGGCCCGGGCGGCCAGCAGCGTCCAGAAGTCGGGTGCCGCGGCGGCCAGCGCCAGCCCGACGGTGAAGGTGGCCGAGACGCCGATCAGCGCCGTGCGGCGGCCGAAGCGGTCGGCCGGGCGGGCGCCGGCCAGGGCGCCGACGGCGGCGCCGAGCAGCAGGGCCGAGATCACCGCGCCCTCCTGGAAGGAGTTCAGCGCCAGCTGGTCCTTGAGGAAGAGCAGGGCGCCGGAGATGACGCCGGTGTCGAAGCCGAACAGCAGCCCGCCGAGCGCGACCACGCCGGTGGCGAGGGCCATCCGCGGCACCGGGGGCGAGGGGGGCGCGTCCGACGGGGACCGGGCGAGGTCCAGGTGGAGCTGCGGTGCCATGAGCGGGCTCCTGAGAGGGGGTCAGTGGTGGGCGTGGGCGGCGTCGAGGGAACTCAGGACGGACTCGTGGTGGATGTCGAACCAGCGCAGGTAGGCGATCAGCCGCTCGGTGAACGCCTGCGCGTCCTGGTCCTCGCGGGTGCTGCGCAGGGTCCGGATCTCGGGGGTGCCGTCGAGGGTCTCCAGGGTGGGCGCGCACAGTTCGACGCAGGCGCCCGGGGCGGCGAGCGCGTCCAGGTAGCGGGCGGTCTGGTGGCCGGGCACGCCGTGGTAGAGCTGGGTCCAGACGAGCCGCTGCGGGCGGGCGCCGGCCGCGGCGAGGGCGCGCCAGCGGGTGGAGGCGTCGGTGCAGTGCGCGTCGGCGTGGACGCCGCGGGCGAGCCGGGTGGTGGCGGTGCCGGCCATGCCGCGCAGGGCCTTGGCCTCGTGGCTGCCGGCCCGGTCGAGCAGGGCGTCGATCTCGACGTCGATGGCGCCGACGCCGAAGGCCGCGACGGAGGTGAGGCCGGCCAGGTCGAGGCCGCGCCAGCGGGCGAGTTCGAGCCCGTCGAGGTGGGCGCGGACGGCCTGCCGGTAGCGGGCGACGGAGTGCAGCGGGCCGATCCGGACGCCGATGCCCTCGCCGAGCAGGGAGGTGAGGGCGGCGAGGCCGGGGTCGGAGGCGGGGAGGGCGGGCAGCAGGTTGGGGCGGTGGACGGCGGCGGTGAGCCGGCGGGCGGCGTGCACCTGGTCGCAGGCGTTGCGGCTGCGGGCGGCGATCGGGACGGACACCAGTCCGTCGCGGCCGTCGCCGCGTTCGTGGAGCGGGGACAACAGGTCGCAGAGCCAGCGGAGTTCGTCCTCGGGGGCGGGTCCGGTGAGGGCGATGGAGGTGATCCTCCCGGCCTCGACGAGGTCCCAGACCCGGTCGCGGCCGGCCTGGCCGGACGGGGTGTGCTGGTACCAGACGGCGAGGGCGGAGGCCGGGCGCGCGGTGCGCGCGGCGGCCGGGCGGGAGGTGCGCGCCGACGGACGCGAGGCGCGTACCGGCGGGTGCTCAAGGGTGCCGATCATGCTCGTAGGGTCCTTTCACGGTCGAGGGGGAGATCGAGGGGAAGGGAGTGCGGAGCAGCGGGTGGCACGGGGTGCGGGGCGGGCCGCAGGCGGGAGGAGGCCGCCACGGCGAGCAGCGCGGCCAGGCAGATCGCGGCGCCGAGCGGCACGACCGTGCCGACGCCGTGCGCGCCGACCGTCCAGCCGCCCAGAGCGGCGCCGGCGGCGATCCCGGCGTTGGCCGCCGAGACGCCCAGGGTGGCGGCGAAGTCCCCGCCGGGGCCCGCGAGTTCGACGATCCTGGACTGCAGGGCCGGGACCAGTCCGAAGCCGACCAG
>NZ_BAAAKJ010000213.1:0-2071 GCF_039527695.1 Kitasatospora putterlickiae | reverse complement strand
GCCGCCGGGCCGCCGACCGCGTCCGCCGCGCACACCGCCCACCGGCCGGGCGCCGACGCCTCCCCGGTCTCGGGGCGGGCCGACGGGTGGAACTCCAGCCGGTGGATCCGCTCCGCGTCCGCCGCGCCCGGGTCCGCCGAGGCCGCCAGGGCCCGCATCCGCAGCCCCAGCATGCTCAGCACCGGCCGCCGCGCGGCGTCGAACAGGAACAGGTCGACCTCCTCGCCGCCGTCCCGGCGCACCGCGTGCGACCACAGCGCGGTGACCGGCTCCGCGAGGTCCTGGTGCAGATGGATCCGGCCCACCCCGACCGGCACCGCCGCCTCCTCGCCCGGGAACAGCGGGATCGACGCCTGCAGCGCCGCGTCCCACAGCGCCGGGTGCGGCCGGTGCGGGTAGCCGGAGACCAGCAGGCCCTCCGGCAGCCGCACCTCGGCCAGGCACTGCGCCGCGTCCGCGCGCAGCCCCAGCACACCCCGGAACGCCGGACCGTAGTTCAGCCCGCGCGCCGCGCAGTCCGCGTAGAAGGCGTCGGCCGGGGCCGCCTCCAGGGCGAGCAGCCGCTCGGGGAAGGACGGCCGCTCGGGCGCGGTGTCCTCCGCCAGCACCCGCGCCGAGGCGTGCCGGACCCAGCCCTGCGCGCCCGCCTCCAGCGAGGACAGCGTGAAGCTGCCGCCGCCGGTGACGTCGTCCCGCCAGCCCAGCGACACCGTCACCGGCTCCTCGGTGAGGGTGAGGTGGCTGTGCAGGCCGACGTCGGCGAGTGTGCGGTGCGCCCCGCCGGTGCGGGCCAGCGCCGTCCGCAGCGCCAGTTCCAGCATCGCGGTGCCGGGCAGCACCACCGCGTCGTACACCCGGTGGTCGCGCACCCAGGGCAGGTCCGCCGGGGCCAGCTCCAGCGTCCCCGTCCAGGCGCCCTGCTCGGTCACCGACGGCACCAGCGAGAGCGCGTCCCCGGCGCCGGCCGCGGTGCGCCGGCGGGCCGGCTCCACCCAGTGCGCGGTGCGCTGCCACGGGTACGGCGGCACCGGCGCCCAGGCGGCCCGGGGCAGCGCGCCGAACGGCTCCAGACCGCTCACGTACGCCCGGGCCATCGACTCGCGCACCACGGCCGGCGAACCCTGATCGCGCCGCAGCGTCGACAGCACCTGCGGCGGGACCGGCCGCTGCGCGGCCAGCTGCTCCAGCGCCGGGGTGAGCACCGGGTGCGGGCTGATCTCGACCACGTGGGTGACGCCGTTGTCGAACAGCCGCTCCATCGCGTCGGCGAACATCACCGGACGGCGCAGGTTGTCCACCCAGTACCGGGCGTCCAGCTCCGGCCCCTCCAGCGGGGCCACCCGCACCGTCGACATCAGCTCGACGGACCCCCGGCCCGGGCGCACCGCGCGCAGCGCCGCCAGCAGGTCCTCCTCCAGCTCGTCCATCTGCGGGCTGTGCGAGGCGTAGTCGACGTTGACCAGGCGGCAGAAGGTGCCCTCGGCCTCCAGCAACTCCTTGAGCGCCAGCACCAGTTCGGTGTCGCCGGAGAGCACGCAGCTGTTCGGCCCGTTGTTCACGGCCAGCGAGACGCCCTCCTCGAAGCCGGACAGCGCCGCCTTCGCGGCGTCCAGCGACAGGTCCACCGCCAGCATCCGGCCCCTGCCCGAGGTGCGCCGGGCGATCGTGCTGCGCCGGGCGACCACCATCGCGCCGTCCTCGTAGGAGAGGATGCCCGCCGCGGTGGCCGCGGTGACCTCGCCCTGGCTGTGGCCGACCACCACGTCCGGCACCACGCCGGCCGCCCGCCACACCTCGCACAGGCCGAGCGAGACCGCCCACAGGGTCGGCTGCAGCATGTCGATCCGCGACAGCCACTCCTCGCCGGCCGCACCGGAGACGACCTCCACGAGGTCCCAGTCGGTGTACGGCTCCAGGGCCTTCGCGCAGCGGCGGATCACGGCGGCGAACACCGGGTCGGCGGCCAGCAGTTCACGGCCCATGGCGTGCCACTGGGAGCCCTGGCCGGGGAAGACGAAGGCGGTGCGGCCGTGCGGCGCGGCGCGCCCGGCGGGCACCCCGGAGTCGGCGG
>NZ_BAAAKJ010000212.1:4297-6531 GCF_039527695.1 Kitasatospora putterlickiae | reverse complement strand
ATGACTCAATCCTCTCAGAGAATCGAGCCTCCATTCGAACCGGTGCGGTTCATAGCAGGCACGGCGGTGGTCTACAGGCCCACGGCGCGAGGTCTGTGGCGAGTTCGGCGAATGCAGCTTCCATCTGCTCGGGATCTGCGTGTCCCGCAGCAGATCCCGAGCCGTGGTCACCGTGCGCGGGTCGGTCTGTCTGTCTACCTTTGGTACCGCTGCGCCACTGCCGTGAAGGCGGCCTTGGGTTCCCATTCCATGTCGGGGTAGGTCTGCCCCCGCCGTCCTTCGAGGAGTTTGACGATGCCCAGGCCGGCCCGGTCCAGGTCGTCCCTGGGGTCGCCGTCCGGGCGGTGGGGGTAGCCGGGCAGGGCGAAGAGGAACACGAACGCGCTGTCCACGCCCTCGGTCTCGAAGAGCTCCAGCAGTTCGCTCAGGTAGGCGGCCTGGCCGGCCTCGTCGCGCTCGTACACGCCGTTCAGCCGTACCGGGGCCCTGGTCTCCGGGTCGTGCTCGACCACTTCCAGCACCCGTCCACCGCGGTCGCCCGCGCCACGGTAGGCCGCGGTGCCGAAGCCGGTGATGGCGAGCGGCTTCGGGCCTTGGGCCAGGGTGCGCACCGCGTCCCGGAAGCGGTCGGCGACCTCGGCGGAGCGGAGCAGTTCGTACGTCACGAAGTCGAAGGGGGTCCAGTCGACCTGCTCGAACTGGATGGACGCGTAGGTGAGTTCGCCCTGGAAGCGCTCGCGGATGGTGGCCGCGGCGTCGCGGAGGAACGCGTTGACGCGCACGCCCAGCTCGCGCATCGCTTCGGCCCGCCGCTCGGGGCGGCCCATCAGTTGCTCGACCCGTTCCTCGGGGCTCGTGCCGGGCAGGAACCCGGGGTTCATCACGCTCAGCTCGACCCCCGCGACGAACACGATGGTGGCCCCCTGCCGGCGGAGCCGTTCCGCCCGCTCGGCGCAGTCGCGGAAGAGCGTGAGGATCCGCTCCGGCTCCAGCTCCAGCGGATAGGGCGAGAACCAGACTTCCAGGCCGAGTTCGGCGGCGGCGCCGGCGGCCAGCTCCAGTCGTTCGGGGTCGCCGCCGATGATCTGGACCGCGTTGCAGTGCAGGTCGTCGCGGATGATCGCGAGCTCGCGCCGGACCACGGCGGGGTCGAAGTGCTCGCGGGATGTCCGGCCGTGGGTGACGAATCCGGTGTCGTAGGTCATTCCCCGTGCTCGCATGGCGACGTCCCCTCTGTCGGTCTCGGTCGGGTCGAGGCTGACAGGAAACGTGCGTGCGCGCAAGTTTGCGTGGACGTAACTTTGTGCGCGCAGGCCTGTATGGAACGCTGGCACCGTGACGACACCACCGCCGGGGCTACGGGAGCGGAAGAAGCAGGCCACGCGCGAGGCGCTGCGAGAGGCGGCCCTGCGGCTGGCCGTGGAGCGCGGACCGGGTCAGGTGCGCGTCGAGGACATCGCCGAAGCGGCCGGGGTCTCGCCGCGCACCTACAACAACTACTTCGCCAGCCGCGAGCAGGCGATCGTCTCCGCCGTCACGGCGGACCGGGAGGCGCGCATCGCGGCGGCGGTCGCGGCCCGGCCCGCAGGGGTGCGCCTGGCCGAGGCCATCACCCGGGCCGTGGTTGAGCAGTACACGGACGCCGGCGAGCGTGAACAGAAGGCGCTGCTGCTGATCACCACCCAGCCCGCGCTGCGGGACGCGTTCCTCGACGCCACCGCCGGCATCGAGGCGCCTCTCGCGGCGGTGATCGCCGAACGCCTGGGCGACGCCGAAGCGCAGACGGCCCGCGTCCTCGCGGCCAGCGTGGGCGTGGCGGTTCGCATCGCGCTGGAAGGCTGGCTCCAGCCGGCCGGAAGCGTGGAGGTCGCCGGGGGGCTGGTCGTGCCCTCCGGCTCACTGCCCGACCGGCTCCGCGCGGCGCTGGCCCCGCTCGCGCCCGCGTTCGACGCCGCCGAGCAGCACGCCCGGCCGTGAAGCCAACCGGAGTGTTCGAGCGCGCCCACCCACGCTGACCAGCACAGATGTGGGGAACGATGACGCGGCGGTTCACCGACCGCCAGGGCCGGGCCGTGGCGCTTGAGGGGATCACGGAAGACACTTGGCGCGAGGCCGCCGACGTGGCGCCCGCCGACGGGCAGCGCCGGTACGTGGCCGCGCTCGCGGCGCGCTCTCTCCGAGAAAGACCCGGATTAGGAAGTCGGCCTGACTGACTTCCTAATCCGCTTCCTCCC
>NZ_BAAAKJ010000212.1:0-4286 GCF_039527695.1 Kitasatospora putterlickiae | reverse complement strand
GCGCGCAAGGGGCCGCCGGAACCCCTGCTCGGTTCCGTCCTGCCGCCAGGAGTAGGAAGTCGGACGGGCCGACTTCCTAATCCAGCCTTGGTGGGGGTGGTGGTGCGCAGTGGTCCTCGCTCGGGCGGTCTTCCGGTGGCCCCTTGCGTGCGCAGGGGCCACCGGAAGCAGTTGGCCACCGTCCCGGAGGGCGCGACCGCTGGTCAGCGGCCGTTTCAACGGGCTTGTCCGAGGGGATCAGGGGTGGGATCTTGAGGCCGGGAGCGGCCCGTGGCAGGCTCATGCCGCATGATCGATGAATTCGCGAAGGCCAACCTGCACGGAAGACTGCGGCGGGACCGCGAGGCGCTGCTCTGGAAGCTCGACGGCTTGTCCGAATACGACGTCCGTCGACCCTTGACGGTGACCGGGTCCAACCTCCTCGGCCTGGTCAAGCACGTGGCCACTGTCGAGGCCAGGTACTTCGGTGAGGTCTTCGACCGTCCTTTCCCGGAAGAGCTGCCCCGGTGGCAGGACTACGACGGCAACGATATGTGGGCGACCGAGGACGAGACCCGCGATCAGATCATCGGGTTCTACCGGCGTACGTGGGAACACTCGGACGCGACGATCAACGAGCTTCCCCTCGACGCCCCCGGCCACGTGCCGTGGTGGCCGGAGCCGGGTCCCAACACGAACCTGTTCGCCATCCTGGTCCATGTCCTCGGCGAGTCCAACCGGCACGCCGGGCACGCCGACGTCCTGCGCGAGGGCCTCGACGGCCGGACCGGAATGCGCCCCGAACACGAGCAGCGGATCGACGAGGAGGCCCGCGCGGCCTACTGGGCGAAGATCGAGCAGGCCGCCAGGTCGGCCGCAGGGATCAAGGGTTAGAGGTCCCGATCCACGACTGAACCTTGGCCGCGCCCTTCGCTGATCGGCGAAGGGCGCGGCTGGAGGAGTGGCGTCAGGCGTTGAATTCGCCGCCCTGGATGCCGGCCACGAGGTCACGCCATTCGGTGATGGTCAACTGGGCTATGGAGGAGGGGCGGAGGCTGCTGCGGACGTAGACGGTGTCGGCGGTGATGGCCACCTCCGGGCAGTTGCTGGAGTCGGGGCATGAGGAAGGGCGGGTCCAGACGAGGTTGTCCATTGAGTCAGACTTCCTTCTTGATCTGCGCGAACTGGTTCCGTTCATGAGTGGCAGCGGGTGGTGGGTGGCCAGAGCGTGTCGGCGGCTGACTGAACCTTGGCCGCGCCCTTCGCTGATCGGCGAAGGGCGCGGCTGGAGGAGTGGCGTCAGGCGTTGAATTCGCCGTTCTGGATTCCGGCCACGAGGTCATGCCATTCGGTGATGGTCAACTGGGCTATGGCGGAGGGATGGAGGCTGCTCCGGACATAGACCATGTCATCGGCCATGGCCACTTCTGGGCAGCTCGCACCGTCGCCGCACGCTTCAGGGCGCTGCCAGCGGAGGTCGTCCATCGTGCTAGATCTCTTTCTTGAGGAGTGTGATGAAGTTGCGGGACTGCCTTGGCGGTAGGGAGCGATCCGTCATCGTCTCGAAGATGTGACGGTAGTTCTCCAACTGCCGCTGTTCATGAAGGAATGTCGGTCCGCCAACCGCATCCAGTTGGACAGTGTCCAGTCGAGGGACTGGTCCTCTCGCGTAGATGATTCCTTGCCCGGCGCCCTTGAAGCCATTGGCCTCGAAGGTGAGCACGCGGAGCGTGACGTGTGGAAGCTCCGAATATGCCAGCAGTTGCTCAAGTTGCCTCTGGGCGGCCTCGCGACCTCCGAACCGCATCCGCAATGCCGCCTCATGGATGACTGCCGTGTACGGCTGGGCGCCAGCGGTCATCAGGAACGCTGATCGTTGGACCCGATGCTCGACACGCGCTTCAAGCAAGCGAGGCGACAGCGGCGGGTAGACGTCTTGGAAGATCGCGCGCCCGTACTCCTCGGTCTGCATCGCGCCCGGGATGTGGCAGACCTGGTAGGTGTGCATGCCCTGGGCGAAGAACTCCATCTCGGAGATGTCCAGGAACCCGGCTGGCACCGAGCCGCGATATTCGACCCACCATCCGCGATGCCGCTCCTCGGCCATGTGGGACAGGGCCTGAATGAACTCGACATCACTCTCCTCGTAATCGGAGGCGAGTATGCGGATGCGTTCAGCGCTGACCGGGTAATACCCCTTCTCGATCTGCGTGATCTTCGTCCGATCGAGCCCAAGTCGTGCGCCGGCCTGGGCGGTCGTGCGGCCGGCACTGTCGCGCATCTTTCGTAGCTCGATACCGACCCGTTCCTGCCTGACCGTTGGGGTGGTTCGTGGTGGCATGCCCTCAAGCATCCACCTTGATCCCCCGGCGGGTCCACCAATCCCCCTATCGAGTGATGAAGGTGGGACAAGTGCCCGCATGTGTGCCACTCAGGCCCTACAGTCTGTGATGCACCGCTCACCGGACTGATTGTCATCAACGTCCTTTGCCAGGGCAGTTGGCACCCTCGTGCCTTCGTCCGGTGCGCCCCCACCTACACCGCTGGGAGTGTCCCCATGTGTAACCGCAACACCCCCTCCCTCTCCATCTCCCGCGAGGCCCTCCGCTCGACCATGGCCCTCGCCGACTTCCACCCCGACGTCATCGCCGACGCCGAACTCGCCCTCGTCGAGCTGATCGTCAACGCCTGGCGGCACGGCGACACGGCCTCGCCGATCGTTCTCCTCCTCCTCTCCGACCGGGCGCTCCGCGTCTCCGTCGGCGACAACTCCTCCGACCTCCCCGCCCCCCTCACCTCCACCGGCCTCGCCGAGTGCGGCCGGGGCCTCCAGCTCGTCCAGGGCCTCACCCACCGCTGGGGCGCCGAACCCCGGAAGCGCGGCAAGCTGGTCTGGTTCGAGTTCGACCGCGCCGCCTGACCATGATCGGCCTGCTGACCCTCATCATCGCCGCGGCCGTCATCGGCGCCGTCTGCCGGATCCGGTCCGACTCCCTCCGCGACCGCCACCGCGACCACCGCATACCCGAGTAGCCCCCCGCTCGGGACGCGTCCGGCCTGACCGGCTGCCCGGTCGGCCAGGTCGGCCGCACCTGCCGTGGACGTTGCCCCGCCATCGCTCGCCGCAGGGGTTGGCGGGGATGACGACGCCCCCGGCCCGATCATCGTCCCGGTGGAGAACCGCCCCCGTCCATCTGCCGATCGGCGGGAGGAGGTTCCTCCCCGAAGCGCACTCCGGGGTCAGCGCCCCGCGCCCCGCAGGGCCGAGAGCGCGGCCGCCGCGTCGGCCGGAGCCGCCGTCGCCGCACCGTCGCCGCACAGCGTCTTGATCGCCACGTTGACGACCGCCGCATCGAGGCCCGACGGGTCCGTCCCCTCGTACGGGTTGTACGACAGCGCGACCTGCCGCTTCCCGTCCGCCGTGCCGAACAGCAGCGTGCCCCAGCCCGGTATCCCGCCGTCGTGGCCCCACAACGGGCCGCAGCCGAAGTCGGCCTGGGCCACACCGAGTCCGTAGAACGAGACGCCCGACCCGGTCGGCACCGTTCGCTTCAGTTCCGCCTGCTCGGCCGGCCGCAGCAGCTTGCCGCCGAACAGGGCGGCGTGGAAGCGGTTGAGGTCGGCCGCGGTGGAGATGCCGTTGCCCGCCGCGTCGGCGACGGTCGGGTTCAGCCGGGTGATGTCCGCCGGACCCTCCGCCAGCTTGGCGTACGCGCGGGTGTGCGGGCCACGCAGGCCGGTCTCGGAGTCGGGGAACGTGGTGTCGTCGAGGTGCAGCGGCTTGACGATCCGCCGCTTGACCTCGCTCTGCCAGCTGTTCCCGGTCAGCTTCTCGATCAGCATCCCGGCGAGGACGTAGTTGGTGTTCGAGTACTTCCAGCCCTCGCCCGGTGCGAAGTACGGCGGGTGTGCGAAGCCGACCGCGATCAGCTGCTCCGGCTGGTAGTCCTGCCAGCGGCTCGACCCGTTGACCCAGTCGCGCAGGCTCGCCTCGTCCTGGTAGAAGAACTGCGGGTCCTCCAGGTAGTCGAACAATCCGCTGGTGTGATTGAGCAGTTGGCGCACGCTGATCGCGCCGCCGTTCGGCACGAGGCCCGGCAGGTACCGCTCGATCGGGTCGTCCAGCCGCAGCCTCCCCTCGGCGACCAGCTGGAGCGCCACCGTCGACACGAACGCCTTGGTGACACTGCCGATCCGGAACCGGCCGTCCGGCCTGACCGGCTGCCCGGTCGGCCAGGTCGGCCGCACCTGCCGTGGACGTTGCCCCGCCATCGCTCGCCGCAGGGGTTGGCGGGGATGACGACGCC